>NZ_JBEZFT010000010.1:0-3297 GCF_040649595.1 Kribbella sp. NPDC048915
GGGCCATCTGGACGTGGCCCGCGAGCTGATCGACGGTGCCACCGGCGAGTAGGACGGACGGGCCCAAAGTTGCCTGTCCCACCCGCCGGTGGCGGGAGTCCCTACCGGTTTGAGGAGGGGTGACCGGTGGGGAACGTCGTCGGGACGCTCGGCGTCGGGAAGCTGGGCTCCCCGGTCGGGAACGTCGGCTTGGCAGTCGGCTTTCCAGTCGGGTCGATGGTCGGCTTGGTGGGCAGCGACGGCTTGGCGGTCGGCAGCGTCGGGGGCTGCTGCTTGCCCGGGTCGACCGTCACCTCCACACCGCCGGAGACCGTGACCGTCGGAAGGTTCGGCGCGGTCGGCTTCGCGGTCGGCTTGCCCGGCAGGGTCGGCGTGGGAAGCGACGGCTTCCCGGTCGGTACGCCGTGCACGCAGTCCGGGAGCGTCGCCGTCGGAACCGGCTTGGCCGGCGGAACACTGACCGGCACGCTCGGCTTCGCCGTCGGCAGCGACGGCTTCGCGGGCAGTGTCGGGTTCGCGGGCAGTGTCGGGTTCGCGGGCAGTGTCGGGTTCGCGGGCAGCGTGGGGTTCGCGGGCAGCGTGGGCTTCGCGGTCGGTAGCGATGGCTTGGCGGTCGGCAGTGAAGGCTTCCCGCTCGGCTTCCCCGGAAGGCTCGGCGTCGCCGTCGGCACGCTCGGCTTCTCCGGAATCCCCGGATCACCGGGCTTTGCCGGCAGGCTGGGCGTGCGGTGCGGAAGGCTGGGCTTCCCGGTCGGCAGACTCGATGCCCCAGGCAACGAAGGCTTCCCGGACGGCAGCGACGGCACGGTGGGAGGCGTGGGCAGCGTGGGCTTGGCCGACGATGGGTTGTTCGGGTCGATGGTCTTGTGCACCGAGATCACCACCTTCGGCAACTGCGGCGTCTGGGACTGGTCCGGCTTCGGTGGCAGGCACGTCGGGTCGACCGACGGCGCGGTGGGTGTGTCGCTCGGGACCACCGCCGGCATCGGCGGCTTCCCGTCGCCGGCCAGTAGGTTCTTCACCGGCACGGCTCCACCGACCGCCGCGGACACCGTCGCGACGGTTCCGGCCAGTGCGGTGACACCGGCGGCGGCCACGCCGCGCCGTACCCAGGCCAGCCGCTTGCCGCGCCGCATCAGGTCGGCGGCATCTGGCTGCCAGGGATCGATCTCGTACTGGAGCGCGTCGCGTACCCGCTGCTCGTCACTCATCGGTTTCCTCCAACTCCGCTGTCGATCAGGTCGGGTGCCAACCGCAACTTGGCCAGCGCCCGGGAGGCCGTGCTCTTCACGGTCCCGGCCGCCATGCCGAGCAGTTCGGCGGTCTCGGCCTCGGAGAGATCCTGCGAGTAACGCAGCGCGACCACGGCTCTCTCCCGGACGGTCAGACCGTCGAGGGCCGAGAGCACGGCCGCTCTGGTCTGGACCGCCCCGGCGAAGTCCGCCACCGCTCGCTGGTCCCAGTCGTTCTGCACCGGATCACTGGGTACTTCGTTGTTCCAGTGCCGGCGGGCCTGGCTGAGGAATCGGTTGACCAGCACCCGCCGGACGAACCGCAACGGGTCGCCGGTCAGCTTGTGCCACTTCGGGTAGGACCGCATCAAGGCCTGCTGTACGAGGTCCTCGGCGGTGTGCCGATCGCCGCACAACATCTCCGCGAACCGGAGCAGAGCGGTCGACTGCGTCACGACGAAGCGTTCGAAGTCGGCGTCAGCGGTCCGGGTCATCGATTCTCCTCAGCCTCTGTCACACCGATCCAGACCCGCTGAGTAACCGATCGGGTTCTGTTCCGTCACGAGAAATTTATTCACGATCTGTACAGATGTGGTGTTGATAAGTCACATTGGGAGGCATCACCTTCACCGCCCCGGAGGTTTGTTCATGCGTATCACTCGCACCGCCGCCGTCGCCGCCTGCCTGGCGCTGACCGCCGCGATCTTTACCACCACCTTGCCGAGCACCGCCGCGACCCCGGATCCGGTCGCGATCTCGGCCCAACCCGTCGCCGGATCCAGCAACGTCCGCGTGGAGGGCGGCCGGATCATCCTCGGCGACGCCCCGGCCGCGATCGGCTCGGTCGGCATCAAACAGCGGTCCGGCCTGGCCGAGCTCGCCCCGGTCCGCTTCGGCGCCGCGACGTCGGCCGTGGTCGTCGACTACACCTCCGGTACGCCGGACGGCTCGTCGGCGGAGGTCGACGTACGGGCCTGGGTCGGCGACCGCTGGTCGGAATGGACACCGGCCACGGCAGGTACGCCGACAGCGCTGCCGCGCGCTAGCCAACAGGTCCAGGTCCGCATCATCGTCAGCGCACCGTCAGCCGGCGCCGCGCCGTGGATCGGCGATGTCACGGTGCAGCCCACGGACGCCACCGCCGTACCGCGGTCGTCGATCCAGGCCGCGCCGCTCAAGTCGCGGGTCTTCGCGACGCGCGAAGGTCTGGTCGGCGGTACGACGGCCAACGGCCACGTGATCGTCAGCCGCGACCACTTCGTCGCGCTGCCGTCGCGGCGCGGGCTGTCCGGCAACGGATCCGGTACGTACTCCGTGAAGGTCTGCACCACGACCCGATGCGCCTTCGAACCGGTCTGGGACGTCGGCCCGTGGAACACCAAGGACGATTACTGGAACCCGAGCGCGACCCGCGAGATGTGGAAGGACCTGCCGCAGGGCAAGCCCGAGTCGCAAGCGGCGTACCAGGACGGGTACAACGGCGGCAAGGACCAGTTCGGGCGCACCGTGGCGAACCCGGCCGGGATCGACCTCGCCGACGGCACCTTCTGGGACGCGCTGAAACTCACCGACAACTCATGGGTCGACGTCACGTACCTGTGGACCGGCGACGGCGGTCGCGGCACCGTCTCGATCTCGTCCGGCTACTTGAACGTGCGCAACGCCCCCAACTCCGGCGGCACGATCGTCGGCATGGCAGGCAAGTCGGCGCAGGTCACCGTCGAATGCCAGACCACCGGCGAGACCGTGTCCGGCTCCCAAGGCACCACGAACGTCTGGCTCCGCGTCCACACCGGCATGTACGTCTCCAAGGCCTGGGTCTCCGCCGGCACGTTCTCGGCCTGCTGACCCGTTTCAACTGTTGGTCCGTTCCCTCAGAGTCCGCGCGTACGCCGGTCCGTGCACGGCGTACGCGCGACACCTACTGACCCCCGTGCACCCCATCACGGCCGGACATCCACTCGTACGCCGTGCAGCCGATCAGCCGGCGGCGACCTGGTCAGCGGTGATCTGGTCGGTGTTCAGCACGCGGTGATAGTGCGGCATGGTGCCGTGGCGTGATGCG
>NZ_JBEZFT010000010.1:3397-77460 GCF_040649595.1 Kribbella sp. NPDC048915
GGGTGCGGTGGTGCGGGGTGCGGTGGTGCGGGGTGCGGTGGTGCGGGGTGCGGTGGTGCGGGGTGCGGTGGTGCGGGGTGCGGTGGTGCGGGGTGCGGTGGTGCGGGGTGGCCGTAGGAGTTACTGGATTTCCGCCGCACGATGGGTTCACCCACGGTGTTGTGGGTTCCGCACCCTTCACATGGGTCAGGAACCCACAACACGGTGGGTCAACCCACCGTGCGGGGACGTGCGCGGTCCGCGACCACCCAGCCGGGAGCGTGCGCCCGCCCTCAGATCATGCACCCCGTCCTGGGACCGTGCACCTCCGCTCGGGACCTTGCACACCCAGCCGGGACCTTGCACACCCAGCCGGGACCTTGCACACCCAACCGGGACCATGCACACCCAACCGGGACCATGCACACCCAGCCGGGACCATGCACACCCAGCCGGGACCTTGCACACCCAGCCGGGACCTTGCACACCCAACCGGGACCTTGCACACCCAGCCGGGACCTTGCACACCCAGCCGGGACCTTGGACAAGCAATAACCTGTCCACACCTACTACAACCTGTGCAAGGCTCTGTCTGTTCAAGCCTCCGTCTTCAGCCCGCACGACGACCGGCGCAGCCAACCTCGTACGCGCGGACATCCGCTCGTGTTGGGGGTTCTCTGTCGGTGTACAGGCAGAGAACCCCGATTCGCGCGAATCACCCATCGTGTTGGCACGGGGTACGCCGGGACGAACCGGCGCACCCGGGGCGGCCGGCAGACCGGGGCGGGGTGGGCTGCGGCCGGAGTGGGGGTACGCCGGGGTGGGGGCGGCCCGGGTGGGACGGCAGCCCGGGTGGGAGGGCTGGCCGGGGTGGGTGAGGTCGGGTGGGTTACTGGCCGGCGGGGAACTCTGTGGGGACCTGAGTTGGTTCTGCGCTCGGGTATGCGGTCGCCGTGGGGGACACGGTCTGCCCCGGCTCCGACGGGATGGCGGTCGGCACGGCGGAGGGGGTCCGCGCCTCGGAGGGAGTCGCGGTCGGCGGCAGGGAGGGGGTTGCGGACGGCTTGGCCACGCGCCGTACGGTGCTCGGTACCGCACTCGGTACCGCACTCGGTACCGCGCTGGGAGTGGCGATCGGGCTGCGCCTGGTCGCCTGGGACACGGTGGCCTCGGGAGTTGGAGAGGCCGCCTCTCGCGCTACCTGCGACGGCGTGGCTGCCGTCGGACCACCCGTCACACCGGCGTCACCGCTGGAACCGTTGCTGCGCGCAACCGCCGTACCGGCGACCGCGACGCCGATCACGGCGACGGCTGCCAGCCCACCAACAAGCCAGCGGGTCAGCTGTCGTGTTCGGCGTACCTCGTTCATTGTTGCCCTCCGCACCTTTGTGGTTTTCGGTCGGGCTGAAGGACGCGGGGCGTCGCGAGAAGGTTCTGTCCGGACTTCGTTCCGTCACTGTTGGGTCGGAGTCGGCGGGGCCGACGGCGTCGGGGGCTGCGGTGTCAGGGGCTGCGGCGGAGTACTTTCCGGCACCGATCGGTCCACCGAGGACGGCACGCTGGGAATCGACGTACTCGGCAGGCTCAAACTCTGCGTGCTCTTGCTCACCGTCTTGCTCACCGTCTTGCTCACCGCCCCGGTCGGCAACACCGTCCGGTGCGCGGTCGGCACCGTGGTCGGAGCCACCCCGGTGGGAAGCAGCGTCGGCACCGCCGATGGAGTCGGCGCCACCGTCGGCGCCACCGTCGGCGGCGACACCGACGACCCGGTGGACCCAGTCGACCCGGGCCCGGCCGGCTGGGGGACCTCGGCCGGACCCCGTCCGTTCCCCAGGACCCCGGCCACCAGCGCCACCGCCGCCGCGACCCCGGCCGAAGCAGCAAAGGCCGCGCCGGCCCGGGCTCGGACTCGCCGGCGGCGGGCGCCGGCGATTACCGCGGCAGGGTCGACGGGGGCGATGGTGTGGTCCGGCGTCAGCGCCGAGCGCAGTTCGTCCTCGACCAGTCCGTTGTCGTTCATGCTCGCTCCCCCACACCGCTCAGCTCGGGCGCGGCCCGAAGCTTGTCCAGGGCGCGCGCATTCGCACTCTTCACCGTGCCGACGGCGACCCCCAGCACCGCCGCCGTCTCCCGTTCGGTGAGGTCCTCGACGTACCGCAGTACGACGACCGCTCGCTCGCGCCGGCTCAACGTGGCGAGCGCGGCCCCGATCGCGACTCGACGCTGGACCGCGCCGCTCTGGTCGGCTTCCGCCTCGAGCAGCAGGTCCAGTTCGACGGCGTCCCCGCTCGGCCGTTCACGCCAGGGACGACGCCGTACCCAGGACAGGTGCTGGTTGACGACCGCCTGCCGTACGTACGCGAACGGATCGGCCATCTCGATCCGGTCCCAGCGCAGGTACGCCTTCTCCAGCGCGGTCTGGACGAGGTCCTCCGCGAGACCGGCGTCACCGCACAACATCCGCGCGAAATGCACCAGCCGCGCGGACCTGGCCAGCACGAATGCGGTGAAGTCGTCGTCACGACTCCCCGTGGCCGCCATCTGCGCTCCGTCCTGCCGTCTCACCGCACAGGACGCTGAGCGGGCGTCAAAGGTTCTGTCCGGTCCGAGAATTGCGTCGAAGTGGTCAGCCGAGGCAGCGGCAGGGTGTCGGCGGCCAGCCGGACGCGGTTGCGGCCGGCGGCCTTCGCGGCGTACATCGCGCGGTCGGCGCGCTGCAGCAGGTCGTCGACGGTCGCGCCGTCCGCCGGGTATACCGCGACGCCGATGCTGACGGTCAGGCGGAAGGTGTCCGGATCGAGGTCGGGATCGTCGAGGACGCCGGCACACATCGCCGCCAGCGGGCTGTTCGCGACTGCGTTGCGCAGCCGGTCGGCGGTCACCGTCGCCTCGTCGAGGCCGGTGTCGGGCAGCGCGATCACGAACTCCTCGCCGCCGAACCGGCCGATCACGTCCTTGGCCCGGATCGCGCTGCGCAGGATCGTCGCGACCGCGCGCAGGGCCTCGTCGCCGACCAGGTGCCCGTGCCGGTCGTTGACCTGCTTGAAGTGGTCGATGTCGATCAGCAGCACCGCCATCGGCTCGTGCTGGTTCCGCGCGGTGCGCAGCATCTGCTCGGTCCGCCGCCGCCACCAGTCGACCCTGGTCAGGCTGGTCTTCGGATCGGTCTGCGCCTCGGTCTCGAGCTGGCCGAGCAGCAGTGCGCGCTGCGCGGTCAGCGTGATCGGGATCGCGACGAACGCGAACCACGGACTGATCAGACAGGCCGCCGCGAGCAGGCAGCCGAACGTCGCGGCGGTCGCGTCGGTGCACAGGTCGTCCAGTCCGCCGATCGTCTCGCGCCGGTCGCTTCCGGGGATGATGAGCGAGATCGCGAGCCCGCACAGCAGCGTGTCGGTGACCACGTACGCGATCGCGCCGGCGGCCATCGACACGACCAGGCCGAGCCCTCCGTCGGTCAGCTCGCGGGCCGACTCGTAGACGGCGTGCGCGGTGCCGACGGCGAGGACGTGGACCGCCGTGGAGAACGCCCAGCGGTACGGGATGCACTTGCCGGCCCGGATCCGCCACCAGATCCGCAGCAGCAGCGCGACCAGGATCGCCAGCGCCGGATGCAAGATCAGCGCTGCGGCGATCATCCACGCCGGTGACAGGTCCTTGTGCAGTGCGCCGCCGCGCCGCCGGCGCCGCTCCACCCGGCGAGCGCCCTCGACCGAGATCAGCGCCGATACCGTCAGCGCGAACACCACGTCGAGACCACGCCAGTCGGGGCGCTCGCTGAACGCGTGCACGCCGTACCCGATCGCGGCCAGATCGACGAGCACCACAACGGCGAACGCCGGAACCGTCAGGGTCCAGAGCGCCCAGGATCGAACCGCTCGCCTACTCTGTGCAACCATCACTTCACACGGTACGACGTAACGGGCGTCAGCTCCCAATCCGTCACGGCGCGGCTGTGGATGACGACTTGGAAACGATCGCGATCGCTGTTCAGTCAGTCGTTTGATCAACGATCAGCCGCTGACCCGACCAACGATCGCGCGTCGAATCCCTTACGGGTAAAGCGTTTCAGCGCCTCGTCAGCGCCGCCGGCGGGCCGCGCCGAACAGTCCGCGGACAATCTCCCGCCCGGCCGACCGCGCGAACTGCTTGAACGCCGACGACCCGATCACCTGCTCGACGACCGACTTGTCCTGCTTCTGCGCCCGCGGCCGCGGCTGCTCCGGCTCGGCCTTCGCCTGCTTCTCGGCCTCGGCCTGCGCGGCCCCGGCCTGGACCTTGGCCGCGAGCAGCTCGTACGCCGACTCGCGGTCGACCATTTGTGAGTACTTGGCGTTGTTCGGCGAGGCCTGCACTGCCGCGGTCAGCTGCTCCGCGGAGGCCGGCGCCATCAGCGACTGCGGCGCCCGCAACCGGGTCCACGCGACCGGCGTCGGCGCGCCCTTCTCGTTCATCACGGTCACGATCGCCTCGCCGATCCCGAGCTGGGTCAGCACCTCACTCAGGTCGTACGACGAGCTCGGGAACGTCGACACGGTCGCCTTGAGGGCCTTCGCGTCGTTCGGCGTGTGCGCCCGGAGTTGGTGCTGCACGCGCGAACCGAGCTGCGCGAGCACCTCGTCCGGCACGTCCTTCGGCGTCTGCGTCACGAAGAACACGCCGACACCCTTCGACCGGATCAGTCGCACGGTCTGCGCGATCGCGTCCAGGAACGCCTTCGACGCGTCGTCGAAGAGCAGGTGCGCCTCGTCGAAGAAGAACACCAGCTTGGGCTTGTCCACGTCGCCGACCTCGGGCAGGTCGTGGAACAGGTCGGCGAGCAGCCACATCAGGAAGGTGGAGAACAGCGCCGGCCGGTCCTGCAGGTTCGGCAGCTCGAGCAGCGAGATGACGCCCTTGCCGTCGCGCTGCTGCAGCAGGTCCGCGGTGTCGAACTCGGGCTCGCCGAAGAACGCGTCGGCGCCCTGGTCGGCGAATCCGATCAGCGCCCGCAGGATGACACCGGCGGTCGCGGCGGACAGACCGCCGAGCTGCTTCAGGTCCTCCTTGCCCTCGTCGGAGGTGAGGTGCTGGATGACCGCGCGCAGGTCCTTGAGGTCGAGCAGCGTCAGCCCGGCCTTGTCGGCGTAGTGGAAGATCAGCCCCAGCGAGGACTCCTGGACGTCGTTGAGTCCCAGCACCTTGGACAGCAGCACCGGGCCGAACGAGGTGATCGTGGCGCGGATCGGGATTCCGGTGCCCTCGCCGCCGAGCGAGTAGAACTCGGTCGGGAAGCCGGTCGGCGTCCACTCCTGACCGATCGTCTTGGTGCGAGCCAGCAGCTTCTCGCTCTGCTCACCCGGCTGCGAGATCCCGGACAGGTCGCCCTTGATGTCGGCGGCGAACACCGCGACGCCGGCCGCGGACAGCTGCTCGGCCATCAGCTGCAGCGTCTTGGTCTTCCCGGTACCGGTGGCGCCGGCAACCAGGCCGTGCCGGTTCATCATCCCCAGCGGGATCCGGACGGCTGCTTCCGGTTTCGGCTCGCCGTCGACGAGCAGCGCGCCGAGTTCGAGCGCGGCCCCCTCGAACGCGTACCCCTGCTTGACGGTCTCCACGACGTCGGCTTGCTCGGCCATCTGCGCGTGCCTTTCCCCGGTTGCCTGATCTGGCTGCACTACCCGCTGCGCATGTTAGTGCGCGCCGGGCGTCCACGGGGTGATCGGCGCTCGACGAATGCCTCCAGCAGTCCCGGCACCGCCTCCTGCGCGAACGTCAGTCCTTCGTCGGCGTCCGCGTCCCGTACGGCGTAAGCACCCGAGCCGGCCGCGGTGATCGCGCCGAACGTGGCGAGTCCGAGCCGCCGCTGGAACACGGTCTGCCGAACCCGCCAGCCGATCACCCCCTCGCGCTGCAACGCCACGGTCGACCGCCGGAACGCCCCCGAACGAGCCACCAGGTAGCGCCCCGTGATCCCGTGCCCGAGCGCCCGGTACGAGTCCCGCGCCAGCAGTACGGCGGCCGGCAGCGTCACCACCGCGAGGAGAGCAGCCAGTTGCAGCAATACGTCCGCCAGCCACCATCCGAGTCCCGCGAGTGCCAGCAGCGGTACGGCGGTCGCGCTCAGGGCGATGCGCAACCGCCGTACCCGCGCGGCCGGTGGATGCGCAACCAGCCGAGCGGACGCGGTCGGTGCGACCGGTTCCTGGAGTACCTCGGCCGCGATCCGGTCGGCGAGGTCCTTCGGCGCCGCGGGCAGCAGCGTCTTGTGGTCGGTCCTGTCGTCCTGCTTCTGCTGCACCAGCCCGGTTGCCACCGCATCGACGCGGGCCGCTCCGGCCAGGCGTATGCCGAGCGGTTCGACCACCTCGACACCACGCAGGCGGCGTTCCTCGATCGAGATCGAGCGGGTGGTCAGCAGACCACGCCGTACGCGCAGAGTGCCCGGCTCGCGATCCAGCCGGTAGTTCCACCACATCTCCACGAACAAGCCGAGCGACCCGACCACGCCGACCATCAAGAGCAGGGCTGCCAGAACGAGGATCATCGCCAGCAGCGGCACGCCGCTGAACAGGTCGCCGACCCAGCCGATCAGCTCGTCCTCCAGCGTGAACCACTGCGCCACCTGCATCACCACCCCGCCGGCACCGAGGCCGAGCAGCGGCGCCAGATACGAGATCGGCGCGTAGCGGACCCAGACCGGGTCGAGCCTGGCCAGCGTCCCGTCCGTCTCGCTCCGCACCCCCTGCAGCAACTCGGTCCGCAGCCGTTCACCCTCGGCCCGGGTTACCGGATTGATCGTCAGCGTCCCCTCGCCCGCGTCGGTGTGCTCCCCGGTGCCGATCTTCACCGCGACCAGCCCGAACACCCGGAGCAGCGGGTTGGCGGTGACGTCCACGCTGCGGATCCGCTCGCGCGCCAGCGACCGCCGCCGCAGTACGACGAGGCCCGTGTGCAGTTCTGCCCGCTCGCTCCCGATCCGGTACTGCGTACGCCGCCAGCGCACGTACTCCACAGCAGCCAGCGCGACCACGACCAGCACCGCCGCCGGCAGTACCCACGCCAGCGCGACCGGTACCGACGTACCCGCGGCAATTCCGGCGGCGGTCGGAACACCAGCGCTGATGGCGAGACCAGCACCGACGAGCGCCCCGACGCCGACGGTCCGGACGTCGAGCCGCTGCCAGGTGCTCATGTCGCGTCTCCCGGCGTCGCCTGCGTGATCCGCGTCAACTGCTCGGCGAGATCCGCCGCCACTTCGTGGTCGAGCCCCCGTACCTTCAGCGAGCCCTTCGCGGACGCGGTTGTGACGACCAGAGTGGACAACCCGAACAGCTGCTCCACCGGGCCGCGCAGTGTGTCGACGGTCTGGATCCGCGACATCGGCGCGATCCGCCATTCCTGCCAGAAGTATCCGGCCCGGACGTAGACCGCGTCGTCCGTGACCTCCCAGCGATGCACGCGGTACCACCACAACGGCATCACCGTCAGGAACGGCAGCGCGATCACCGCCACGAGCACTGCAGGCGCCAGCAGCCAGAAACGGGCCGGCGGTATCAGCAGTCCGAGCAGCACCAAGGTGAGGACCGGCGGCGCGAACACCAGCACGGCGTTCACCCGCCAGACAGCGATCACCCGACGGTCGAGAGCGGTGGTGGGCGGCCTCAGCCGCACGGAGCCCAGCATGATTCCCCAGAGATCGACGGCAGGTCGCGATCGAGCCTAGGCACTGACGCGGTCGCTGTGCGTCCGCCGGACGGAGGACAACGCCCGTCCCCCGATCTACCGCATCACGACCACCCGAGTCGCACTGGTGGTGAAGGACCAGATCGCCGACGACATCGAGGCGGAGACGCGGATGCAGCCGTGCGAGGCGCGGTAGTTCGTGCCGAGCAGGTAGTCGGCGTGGATCTGGCGCCCGTTCGACTTGTACGTCGGGATCTGGTGGAAACCGATGCCGCACGGCGCGAACCGCACGAAGCGGTTCAGGTACAGCCGTCCGCCGTCGGTGTTCCGCGCGATCCGGCCCGCCCGGCCGCACTTCGATCCGCTGGTGTACGTGCCGGCCTTCAGGTACTTCGGGTTGTCGATGATCCCGCCCTGCCGCACGACCTTGCCCCGGGCATCGATCAGCCACACCCAGTTCTGGCTCTGGCTGAGCACGATCCGGCGGCCCGTCCCTGAGCGCCGCGGCACCGGTCGGACGTCACAGCGCTTCGCGGTCGAGGCCCGCAGCCGCGCGTACGTCGTACTGTTGAGCGAACCGGTCTGACTCAGCGCATTGGCCGACTGGAACCGTACCGTCGCCGCCTGGGTCATCGCGCCGGCCTTGCCGTCGACCGGGCCGGAGCCGCACCCGAGGGCATTCAGCCTGCTCTGGGCCACTTTCACCTGCGAGACCGTGAGCGCCTCGGCGGGCAGGATCGCGCCCGGCCCGACCAGCCCGACCAGGGTCACCGCCGCGGTCCCGAGACCGAGTTTCGGAAGAATTCGCATACCGTTCATCCCCCTTGACCGGTGGCGCGGAGCCGCGCCTGCCGTTGCTGTCTTGGTAAGACGTCACGCGGCCGGAAAAGGTTGGGTCTGCGGACCGGTCTGCTCCGGTGAGATTGCCGATCTCCTCGACGACCTGAGATCCCGCTAGACTTCGGGGGGTGATCTTCAAGCGCGTCGGGGACGACAAGCCGTACCCGGACCACGGACTGCGGCCGAAGGACTGGTCTTCGCTGCCGCCGCGCCAGGTCCGGCTGGACGAGCTCGTCACCACCAAGGGCACCTTGGACCTGAACGCGCTGCTCGACGAGGATTCGACCTTCTACGGCGACCTGTTCGCGCATGTCGTCGAGTGGAAGGGCGACCTGTATCTCGAGGACGGCCTGCACCGCGCGCTGCGGGCCGCGCTGCAGCAGCGTCAAGTCCTGCACGCACGGGTACTGGTCGTGGACTGACCATGGCTGCCGCTCACCGGGGGAGGAGCAGATGACAGCAATCCATCCGCAACCGAGGCCGCACTCGCGGATTCGCTGGCGGACGCCGATCACGATGGTGATCCTGCTCGGCATCCTCGTCGGCGGCGGCTGGTGGGGCTGGAACTCCTTGATGAACAGCAGCGCCGGGCCGACCTGCACCGAGCAGAAACTGCCGAACAACCGCCTGGTCCCGAAGCACGTGGTGCTGAACGTCTACAACGGCGGCGCCCGCGCAGGCTCGGCCGGCCGGGTCGCGGACGTCCTCAAGCAGCGCGGCTTCAACATCGACAGGGTCGCCAACGAACCGAAGGGCGACAAGGTCGACGTGGCCGTATTGCGCGGCTCGGCTGTGGATGCGCCGGAGATGCTGCTGGTCGCCGGTCAGCTGAACCAGAAGGCCCAACTGATCGCCGACGGGCGCACCGACCACACGGTCGACCTGGTGATCGGCTCCGGCTTCGGCTCGGTGAAGCTCAAGGGCGCACCGTCGGTCGCGGTCGCCCCCGGCTCCATGGTTTGCCTGCCGGTCGTCCACACCCCGCAGCCGATCCCCTCGGGCCAGAACCCGAACTGACCGCACGCTCGCTGCGCCGGACCGCCGGTCAGAAGATGAAGAAGCCGGTGACCGCGGTCGGCAGGATGCCCGGGATCACCCACGGCGAGAGCGGGCCGCGCTTGTGGATGGCGAGGATGCCGACGGCCGTCAGCACGCCGATCACGCCGGACATCAGCCACAGGCCGACGCCCTTGCCGAAGTCGTCCTTCGCCACCCCGATGCTGTAGACGGCCAGCGTGACGGCAGGAACGCTGCCGACATGGAAGAGGATGGCGGACACCACCCAGCGCTGCACGGTCTCGATGTTCATCGGCCGCGGGGTCCGGCGTCGTATCACCTGCGTCATTGCTCCCTAGCTGACTCTCGCACTAATAGTTAGTGTACATAATGTTGCTACACTAACCACATGGCAGGGACGAAGATCACGCCGGACAACCCGCTCGCGCTCGAGCACCAGGTCTGCTTCGGGCTCGCCGTCGCCGCGCGGACCGTGATCGCCCTTTACCGCCCGGTCCTCGAGCCGCTGGGGCTCACCCACCCGCAGTACCTGGTGATGCTGGCGCTGTGGCAGGCCGAGCCCGTCTCGGTCAAGGATCTCTCCGGGATGCTACAGCTGGAGCCCGCGACCCTGTCGCCGTTGCTCAAGCGGCTCGAAGCGGCCGGCCTGGTCCGCCGCGACCGCTCCAAGGACGACGAGCGCGCGCTCGCCGTGGCGCTGACCGAGAAGGGTCGCGCGCTCCGCGAGCAGGCGCTGACCGTGCCGCCGACGATCGTCGAGCGGCTCGGCCTGGAGGTGGACGAACTCATGGACCTGCACGCCCGCCTGACCACCGTGATCGCCGCAGCGACCAAAGCCGGTCAGCAGACCGGTAAGTAATCGGAGTCCACCAGGGGCCCGATGGGATCTTCTGACTCCGGTGGGGGTCGTCGCCGAGGATCTCAGGAGGGTTTTCTGCCTATGGCGAGCAAGAACCCTCCACTGTCGTGCGGAGAACGCTCCCAGGAGAGTTTCGGGGGTCAGGCAGTGCATTGGCGCCTCGGCACGGGGTGAGGGGCCGCTCAGTGCTGCTCGCTGCCGCGCTCGCCGAACCAGCCCGCGAGCCGGCCGGCCCTGGACACGGCACGAAGCCGGCGCACGGTCTGCTCACGAACCGGGCTGGGCGCGACCACGAGCAGGTTGTCGGCAGCCCGCAGCACCGTACGGCGGTCCGGGACGAAGGCTCGCTCGCCGCGGATCACCAGTGAGACCGAGACTCCGGCCGGTAGCCGGAGCTCACCGATCTCGACGCCGGCCAACCGGGACTCGCTCGGGACGTGCACCTGAAGCATGTCCGCGCCGAGCGTCTCGAGCGGCGCCACGTCGATGTCGACCTCGTACGCCGCGTTCTCGTCCAGCACCTTCAGCCGCTTCGCCAGCCACGGCAGCGACGGGCCCTGCAGCAGCGTGAACAGCAGCACGAGCACGAACACCACGTCGAAGATCCGGTCGGCCTGCGGCACGCCTTCCGCGAGCGGGATGGTCGCGAGCACGATCGGTACGGCGCCGCGCAGTCCGGCCCAGCCGATGAACGTCTGCTCCCGCCAGGGCAGCCGGAACGGCAAGGCCGACAACCCCACCGCCGCGAACCGGCCGACAACTGTCACCGCGATCCCGATCACCAGCGCGACCAGCACGTCGTTCAGGTCGAAGTTGCCCGGTGACGCGAGCAGTCCGAGCATCACGAACAGCCCGATCTGGGCCAGCCAGGCGATCCCGTCGACGAACGAGCGTGTCGCCATCCGATGCGGCAACTCGGCACGCCCCAGGACCAGCGAGGTCACGTACACCGCGGCGAACCCGGACACGTGCAGCAGCACCGAGCCCCCGGCGTACGAGATGAACGCCACCGCGAGCACCGTGAGCGGGTAAAGACCCGCGGAGCCGAGGGCCATCCGCCGGATCAGGCCGACGCTCACCCAGCCGATCAGCAGGCCGAACACCGCGCCACCGATCAGCTCGTAGAGGATCAGGCCGGTGGTGTACAGCGGCCCGTGCTCGCCGATCTCGCCGGTGCTGACGAGGGTGACGAGCAACACGGTCGGGGCGTCGTTCAGACCGGACTCCGCCTCGAGCGCACCGCGCAACCTGGGGCGGATCGGTACCCGTCTCAGCACCGAGAACACGGCCGCTGCGTCGGTCGGTGACGTGATCGCGCCGAGCAGCACCGACAGCTGCCAGCTCAGCCCGAGGCCGTAGTGCGCCACCAGAGCGACGATGCCGACACTGACCGCGACGCCGAGCGACGCCAGCAGCAGGCCGAGCGGCATCACCGGGCGGACCTCGTTCCACCGAGTGGTCAGACCGCCCTCGGTCAGGATCACCACCAGCGCCGCGAACCCGAGGGCGTGCGCGAGCTGGGCGTCCTCGAAATGAATGTTCCCCGGACCGGACTCCCCCAGGAGCAGGCCCATCCCGAGGTAGAGGAGCAGTGACGGGAGGCCCAGCCGCCCGGACAGCCGCACAGCGACCACGGCAACCAGCAGCACCGCGGCACTCGCCAGCAGAATACTGTCGAGCTCCTCAACGTTCATAAGGGGCCCTCTCGTCGAGCGTCCCGAGTCAGGTCCAGAGAGGCGAAAACCCTGACGCATCACACAGCATCAGGGTCTCCGGTCTCACTGCCGCCCCGAGGGGCGGTTTTGGCGGTGGCGGAGGGAACCGTCGCAGGCTCCTCCCAAATCCCACAGCACTTGATATTTGCTGGGATGGTCCCACACTCCGTGCGTGACCATCCCGGCAAATGGCGGTGGCGGAGGGATTTGAACCCTCGGACGGGGGTTGCCCGTCACGCGCTTTCGAGGCGCGCTCCTTCGGCCGCTCGGACACGCCACCGCCGGAGACACTATCAAGATCTGTGGCCGATAAAGAAATCGCGGAGCCGAGCACCCGCCTCGTCGGCCATCACGCCGCCGACCACCTCGGGCCGATGGTTCAGCCGGCGGTCCCGGACGACGTCCCAGAGCGACCCCACTGCGCCGGCCTTCTCGTCGTACGCCGCGAAGATCAGCCGGTCCAGCCGGGACAGCACGATCGCCCCGGCGCACATCGTGCAGGGCTCCAGCGTGACCACCAGCGTGCAGCCGGTGAGCCGCCATTCGCCGACCTGCCGGGCCGCCGCCCGGATCGCGAGGATCTCGGCATGCGCGGTCGGGTCGCCGGTCGCCTCCCGCTCGTTGTGACCGCGGCCGATGATCTCGCCGTCGGCGTTCACCACCAGCGCCCCGATCGGTACGTCGGGCAACGCCCGCTCGGCCTCCTCGAGCGCCTGCACCATCAGCCGCGACCAGGCCTGTCGCAGCAACGGGCTAGCCAACGGCTTCCACCGCGTCGTGGAACTGGTTGCCGAACCCAAGAGTCTCGGCGATCTCCTCGAGCATTTCCTCCGGCAGCAGGTCGACGTCGTCGCAGAGCGCGCCGAGGTCCATCGCGGCCATGCCGAGGTCCGCGACGATCGTCAGGTCGCCGGCCGGGACCTGCTCGTCGTCGTCATCGGCGAGCGGAATGTCGAGCTCGTCGACGACCTGCTTGGCCAGCGGCCACTCGGTCGCGGCGGTGACGTCGGAGATCAGCAGCCGGGCGCGGCCGCGCTCGACCCGGACCAGCACGAAGAAGTCCTCGTCGACCGACACCATGCCGAGGACGCCGGTCTCGCCCGGATACCGGCGCAGCGCGGACACCAGCGCCGACAGGTCGGGTTCACCGCGCAGTACCAACGGCGTGACGGTCCAGTGCCCGTCCTCGGCGTACGCAGCCACCGCGAAATCCAGGTCCGCGCTCATCGGCCCTCCCGGGTCTGACACCGGGTCATCGTCGCAGACTCCGGCGCTCCAGGCGATCTCGTTGCCGCATCGATTCCGTCTGCCACCGCCCAGCTCGAGTGATCAGTGGTGGTACGTCGCCCGGCGCATCGCTTCGCGGAGTTGCCGCACGCGCGCTCGCCGGGGTGCGATCCGGTCCCAGAGCGCCCGTGCCTCCTCACGCTCCCGGAGGAACTCCGCGCGGCGCCGCAACCGGTCCTGCTGCTCGGGCGATTTCTCCGTCATCGGGCCACTCCCTGGGGGGCGACAGGGCAGACTCCCGTGCCCAGAGAACGGACACCTTTCCAGTGTCGCAGCGGGCGCGCTTCCCGGCGCCGAATCGCCGACGGTACCGTTCGGGCTTATGCAGATCCTCGTCGTGGACCACCCGCTCGTCGCCCACAAACTCACCGCCTTGCGTGACGAACGCACGGACTCACCCACGTTCCGGCGGCTGACCGAGGAACTCGTCACGCTGCTCGCCTACGAGGCGACCCGGGACGTGCGGACCGGCCCGATCACCGTGCAGACACCGGTCGCGGCGGCGCAGGGCGTGAAGCTCGCCGCGCCGAAGCCGCTGGTCGTCCCGATCCTGCGGGCCGGTCTCGGCATGCTCGAGGGGATGACCCGACTGCTGCCGACCGCCGAGGTCGGCTTCCTCGGCATGGTGCGCAACGAGGAGACGCTGACCGCGTCGACGTACGCCGAGCGGCTGCCCGAGGACCTGTCCGGGCGCCAGTGCTACGTGCTCGACCCGATGCTCGCCACCGGTGGGACCCTGGCGGCGGCGATCCAGTTCCTGGTCGACCGCGGCGCCGACCACATCACCGCGATCTGCCTGCTCGCCGCGCCCGAGGGCGTCGAGCGCGTCGAACGCGAACTGACCGACTTGGACGTTCCCTGCAACCTGGTCATCGCCGGCATGGACTCACATCTGAACGACAAGGGCTACATCGTCCCCGGCCTCGGCGACGCCGGCGACCGCCTGTACGGCGTCGCCCAGTAAGTCGTCCAGTAGGTCGTCCAGTAGGTCGCCCAGTAGGTCGCCCAGTAGGTCGCTCAGTAGGTCTTCCCCACAACCGAGGATGTGCTTGCCGCCGGCCACCATGACGGTGCCGGCGGCAACCAACGGCTACACCAATGCGCTGCGATAGAACAGGTTCGCGCGACGGGCGCCGGTTTCGCCGGAGGCGAAGCCGAAGCACAGGCGCGGGTGGCCGAACCGGTCGATGTGGACGCCGACGCCCTCGGCTTCGCGGTAGAGGAGGTCCGGGCCGTCGAGGATCTTCACGGACTCGACGACCTCGCCCTTGGTGATGTCGTACGCCCACAGCTTCGACGTCGCCGTGGCCGGGTCGAGCTCGCCGAGGTGCTTCTCGCCTTCCCACAGGTAGACGTACGAGCCGTACAGCGCCCAGCCCTGGAAGTCGATACCGGCCGTCATCGCGGGCTGCTTGAACGACGCGAGCGGCCGCGAGAAGTCACCGGCGCGCGCCGCGGTCAGTGCGTACACGTTGATGTGGAACCCGTCGGGCAGATTGTGCCGGATACCGATCCGGCCGTGCCGCTGATCCACCGACGGCGTGAACACCCTGCCGTCCGCGACCGGCTTCCAGCTCCGCAGACCGGGTGAGTCCTTGGTCAGCGTCGCGCCGTTCTGCCAGCGGAACCGGGCGATCTGCTGACCGCGCGCGTTCGTGGTGTCGACATCGGTCTCGGTCCACAGGTACGTCGTACGCCCGACGGACTCGGCACCGATCGAGACCGCGTGGCCGAACCCGTTCAGGTACATGTGGCCGACCACGTCGCCGGCGAGCGTCAGCTGGGTCAGCGTCAGGTCGCCACTGCTCGATGGCGCCCCGCCGCGCAGCTGCCCGGCGAACAGCCGCTGGTTGGCGTTGTCGAAGGCGATCGACTGCATCACGGTGACTTCCGCGAGCGGCTTCTCGCGGAACAACTCACCACCCGGCCCGGCGAGCGCGAACCGCCGAGTCGGGGTCAGGGTGGACGGATGGGCGGAGGCGGGCACACCCACGGCCCCGGCAGCGATCACAGCACCGGCACCAGCGAGCAACCCACGGCGGGAGAGATTGGTCATAACGCCCGACCGTAAGTGATCTACCGCGAACTGTCAGCAGTTCGCGCACCATTTTCTGCTAACTAATCACGCAGGAGTGTTAGAAAGCGTAGGGGTACGGCGACCAGTCCGGCGACCGCTTCTCCAGGAAGGCGTCGCGCCCCTCGGCGGCTTCGTCGGTGCCGTAGGCGAGCCGGGTGGCTTCGCCGGCGAACAACTGCTGCCCGACCAGCCCGTCGTCGATCAGGTTGAACGCGTACTTCAGCATCCGCTGCGCGGTCGGCGACTTCGCGCAGATCTTCTTGCCCCACTCCAGCGCCACCGCCTCGAGCTCGGCGTGCGGGACGACCTTGTTCACCATGCCCATCCGGTACGCGTCCTCGGCGGAGTACTCCTCGCCGAGGAAGAAGATCTCCCGCGCGAACTTCTGCCCGACCTGCCGCGCCAGGTACGCCGACCCGAAGCCGCCGTCGAACGACGCCACGTCCGCGTCGGTCTGCTTGAACCGCGCGTGCTCGGCGGACGCCAGCGTCAGGTCCGCGACCACATGCAGGCTGTGCCCGCCACCGGCGGCCCAGCCCGGCACCACGCAGATCACCACCTTCGACATGAAGCGGATCAACCGCTGCACCTCGAGGATGTGCAGCCGCCCGGCCCGCGCCGCGTCGATCGTGTCGGCGGTCGTCCCCTCGGCGTACTTGTAGCCGTCCCTGCCGCGGATCCGCTGGTCGCCGCCCGAGCAGAACGCCCAGCCGCCGTCCTTCGGCGACGGACCGTTGCCGGTCAGCAGCACGCAGCCGACGTCGGTCGACATCCGCGCGTGATCGAGCACCCGGTACAGCTCGTCGACGGTCTGCGGCCGGAACGCATTGCGCACCTCGGGGCGGTTGAACGCGACCCGGACCACGCCGGCGTCGACCGCGCGGTGGTAGGTGATGTCGGTCAGCTCGAAGCCGTCCACCGGCTTCCAGGCCGACGGGTCGAAGATCTCGGAAACGGTCACCTCGCGAGCATAAAGGCGACAGCGTGCTCAGCCGCGGGCGGTGCTCTCCCGCAGAACCACCTCGGCCTTGAAGGTCTCGGTCGTCGCCTCGCCGCCCTCGATCGCGAGCTCCAGCGCACGACGCCCCATCTGCTCCAGCGGCAGCCGTACGGTCGTCAGTCCCGGCCACACGTCCCGCAGCGTCGCGATGTCGTCGAACCCGGCGACACCGAGCCGGCCCGGTACGTCGACACCACGGGTACGGAACGCCGACATCGCGCCGACGGCCATCACGTCGTTCACCGCGAACACACAGTCGACGGTGGGTACGCCGCCGCGGTCGAGCAGCTCCTCCGCGGCGGCGTACCCACCGTCCCGCGTGAACGCGCCGGTCTCGATCGCCACCGGCTCCAACCCCGCCTCGGCCAGTCCGGCGACGAACCCGTCGCGCCGATCGCGTGCGGTCGCGAGCGTCTCCGGCCCGCCGAGTACGGCGAACTTGCGCCAGCCGAGCCCGGCCAGCTCACGCGCCAGGTCCGCGGCACCCGTCCGGTTGTCCGGCTCGACGGTGTGCGCGGGCATCCCGGACTGGCTGACCAGGGCGAGGCCGGCACCGGAGTCGAGGAAGCTTTGCACCTCGTGCGCCATTCGCTCGAGGCTCTCGCCGTCGGTGCGCCGGCTACCGATCATCACGGCGGCCCGGGCCCGTTGCGCGCGCAACGACGACAGGTAGGCGATCTCACGCTCGGAATCGCGGAACGTGCTGGCCATCATCACCAGCAGGTGGCGTTCGTCCGCGGCACGCATCACGCCGTTCGCGATCGCGGCGAAGTACGGGTCCTCGATGTCGTGCACCAGAATGCCGACCACGTTCGTCGACGACTTGGCCAGCGCCTGGGCCTGCGCGTTCGGCGTGTAACCGAGCTCGTCGGCCGCGGCCTTCACCCGTTCCTGCAACTCCGGGCGGGGAATCCGGTCCCCGCCGTTCAGCACGCGGGAGGCGGTCGCGACCGACACCCCCGCACGCTGCGCCACGTCCAGCAATGTGACCGGTGCTCGCAGATTCATGGCCTACCCTTTCGTGCGTCCCCCGGGGCGGTGGCGGTCACCCTACCGAACTGGCAGGATCGAGACACCGCCTGCACGCTCAGTATCGGGCAGGTCGCTACCAATATCGGCAGAACCTGGCGCTGCGGCGCGCGAGTGACTAGCCTTCCCAGCCATGAGGACCGTCCACGCCAGGGTGACGATCCTGGTCTCGTCCGCCGTGCTCAGCCTGACGACCCTCGTCGTACCCGCCGTGGCTGCGCCGGTCCCGGACGGACCCGGCGCGCCGGCCCAGGCCGCGCCGAGCGTGCCGCAGCACGTCGACACGCGCGCCAAGAGCACCGAGCCGGTGTACGACTACGCGGACGCGATCCGCGAGTCGGTGTACGTCGACACCACGATGGACACCGACTCCGACGGCGAGAACGACACGATCGCGGTCGACATCGTCCGTCCGAGTGAACCTGCCCTGGCCGGCACCAAGATCCCGGTCATCATGGACGCCTCGCCGTACTACTCCTGCTGCGGACGCGGCAACGAGAGCGAGAAGAAGACGTACGACGGCAACGGCGTGATCCGGAAGATGCCGTTGTACTACGACAACTACTTCGTTCCGCGCGGATACGCGATGGTCGGTGTGGACATCGTCGGCACCGGCCGCTCGACCGGCTGCGGCGACGTCGGCGGCCGCGACGAGATCCAGTCCGTCGTCGACGTGATCGACTGGCTGAACGGCCGCAACACCGCACACACCGCGGACGGCCAACCGGTGCAGGCGACCTGGAGCACCGGCGCGGTCGGCATGATCGGCAAGTCGTACGACGGCACGCTGGCGAACGGCGTCGCGGCGACCGGCGTCCGCGGCCTGAAGACGATCGTGCCGATCTCGGCGATCTCGTCGTGGTACGACTACACCCGCTCCGGCGGCGTCCCGTACTCCGACGACTACATGCCCTGGCTCGCCGGGTACGTCGGCCACGACAGCGCCGCCTGCGACGAGGTCCGCGGCGAGCTCGGCGACAACGACGACGACGAGACCGGCGACTACACGTCGTTCTGGGCCGAGCGCGACTACACCAAGGACGCGTCGAAGGTGAAGGCGTCGGTCTTCATCACCCACGGCCTCAGCGACTACAACGTGCAGACCAACCACTTCTCGCAGTGGTGGTCGGCACTGTCCCGCAACAACGTGCCACGCAAGCTGTGGCTCGGCCTCGAGGACCACGTCGACCCGTTCGAGTTCCGGCGTGACGAGTGGGTCGACGAGCTGCACAAGTGGTTCGACTACTGGCTGCAGGGCCTGCAGAACGGTGTGCTGAAGGAGCCGATGGTCTCGGTCGAGACCGCGCCCGACGTGTGGAAGAACTACCGCACCTGGCCGGCCGTGAACCGCCCGATCCCGGTTCCGCTGGCGGCCGGCAAACTAGGTGCCGCAGGCAAGGGTTCGGTGACGATCACCGACGACCCGGACCTCAGCGAAGACGAGATCGTCGCGGATCCGACCGACGTGATCGCGGGCCGGCAGATGTTCTTGTCCGCACCACTGACCGCGCCGCTGCGGATCAGCGGTACGCCGTCGGTCACGCTCCGGTTGAAGTCCGACTCGACGACCACACCGGTGACCGCGCGACTCATCGAGTACGGCGAGGCGGAGCGGTACACCGGCATCCGCCGTACCGACGAAAGCACCTGCGAAGGATCGAGCACCGACTACGACGACAGCTGCTACTACACCGTCGAGAAGCTCACCGCCCAGAGCGACCACGGCATCGTCAGCCGCGGGTGGATCGACGCCGCGCACAGCAAGTCGCTCTCCAAGCCGACCCCGCTGAAGCCCGGCCAATGGACCACCGTGACCGTTCCGCTGCGCGCCCAGGACCAGATCATCCCCAAGGGCCGCGTCATCGGCCTCGCCGTCACGCTGTCCGACACCGAGTGGACCAGCCCCAACGACACCGGCGCCACCATCGACATCGACCTGGCCGCCAGCAAACTCAACATCCCCGTCTCCGCCGGCCGCGTGACCGCCCCGACGAAACCTCAGTCCATCGAGGTCCGCATCACCACCCCCACCCAACGCCCCAACCTCCACGACCCGAAGAACTGACCCGAGCACCCGGTTCGGCTCGGCGGCTCGCCGAGTCGTGAGGATTGGCTGCTGACAACAGCCGAAATTCACGACTCGGCGAAAGGGTCGAGAGCCAATCGCCACGACTCGGCGGGCTGTGGACAACGCGCGCCGCGAGATCGGCGAACTCGGGACAATGAGTAGATGTTGTTCACGGTTGCGGAGGCACGTGCCGCGGGGCTATCGCGTGGCGTGCTCCGCGGACCGGCGTACCGCCGCGTGCTCGGCCCCGTGTACGTCGACGCAGCTGTGACCGTCACCCCGCAACTGCAGGCCACAGCTGCGTTGATGCTGACGCCCGGCGCCGTCGTAAGCCATCAGACCGCGTTGAGCCTGTGGACCGGCGACCATCGCGCCGGCGACGTCGTCCATGTCACCGTCCAACGCAATCCACGGTTGACCTTGCCACGCGTGCAAGGGCTCCGCGTGCACGAGGTCCAACATCTCGACCAGGAGTCGCCCGCCGAACTGCCGCTGACGTCTCCTGCGCGGACCTTCCTCGATCTCGCGCCGTACCACGATCTTCCGGACTTGGTCGCGGCGGGAGACGCACTCGTACGCCGAACCGCCGCCGAGCCGACGGATTTCGTCGAAGCGTCAGCGGCCGCGATCGGCGTCCGCGGCGTACGACTGGCGCGTGCGGCGGCCAGGTTGGTGCGGGCCGGCGTGGACTCCCCGATGGAATCGAGGCTGCGGATGGTCCTTGTCCTGGGTGGACTGCCCGAGCCGACGATCGGCCACGTCGTCAACGACTCCGGTGGCGGCTGGCTCGCCACCCTCGACCTCAGCTACCCCGACCGTCAGCTCGGCATCGACTACGACGGCCGGCATCACCTCGCGGACCCGCGCCAATGGCGCAACGACATCCGCCGTCGCGAGAACCTCGAGCGCGAAGGTTGGCTGCTCCGGCTCGTCACGGCGTACGACGTCCTCCAGGCCCCGCAGACAGTCGTGGCCCGCATCACCGAAGACCTCGCCACCTACCGCCGCCGCAGCTACGCCGCCTGACCTGCGACCCCGCGCCCGCCCGACAAAGCAAACCCGTCGCACCCGCCCTCCGTCCGCCGAGTCGTGGCGATTGGCTCCCACGACCTCCGCCGAGTCGTGGCGATTGGTGGTTGGCGGCCGCCGAAATCCACGACTCGGCGGATGGGGTTTGGTGTAGTACTCCGCAATGTGTAGTAGTGTTCGTGGCGGAACAGTGGAGGTGGGTGTGGATACGAGCCAGTTGCTCAAGGGGGTGCTGGATCTCGCGGTGCTGGCGGTGCTGCGGGACGGAGACGGTTATGGGTACGACGTGTTGCGCCGGTTGCGGGCGGCGGGGCTCGAGGATGTGGCGGACGCGTCGGTGTACGGGACGTTGCGGCGGCTGTTCCAGGCCGGGGCGCTGACGTCGTACGTGCAACCCAGCGAGGAAGGCCCGCACCGCAAGTACTACGGGCTGAACAAGCGCGGCCACGAACTGCTCGCCGAATCCGCCAAGACCTGGAACCACTTCGCCGACACGATGTCGGTACTGCTGTCGAAGAAGGAGGCCGCGTGAACAGCACCCTGACCGGAGCGGTCGCGAGCTACCTGACGCAGGTGCGTGCCGAGCTCAGCGATCTGCCGCCCGGCGAACTCGAGGACGTCCTCCAGGATGTCACCGACCATCTCAGCGAAGTGGCCGGCGAGCTCGGCGACAGTCCCTCCTTCGGCGACCTGCAGAACAGGCTCGGGACACCACGGCAGTACGCCGACGAACTGCGGACCGCGGCCGGCTACCCGGCCCGCACCGAGCCCGCCGGCGAGGATCAGCTCAAGGCGGCCGGACGGGCCCTGGTCTGGGGCCTGATCGCCGCGACCGTCGGCCCGTTCTTCGTCGCGGTCGCGATCTTCGCCTGGTCGCACGATCTGACCGCGTTCTTCGGCGTGGTCGGGTTCGGTGTGCTGTTCGCGGCGTCCACGCTCGGGCTGCGGGCTTTGCGCGACAACGACCCGCGGATCGTCCTGGACACTCCGCGGGGCGCTCGGGGCGCCGCGGCGATCCGGGGCTGGATCGACCAGATTCCCGACAACGTGCGGCACGAACTGGTGACGATCGGCCAGCCGGTCTGGTGGGTCGTGCGCGGCATGATCGGCGCCGGCGGATTCTTCGCGCTGTTCGGGGCGATGTCGGTGACCGTGGTCGGCGCGATCGCGGGCGCCGCGCTGTCGGTGTGGATCGGTCGCCGCACTCAGCAGGACCGGCGCTGGCTGTGGTACGTCGTACCGCTCAATGTGGTCGCGGCGGTCGTCGTCCCCGCGTTCCTGGCCGCGGCGTACGCCGGTGCGTCGTTCGGCTTCCTGAACAACTACGGCCGCGACGACAGGTCGAACTACTATCCGCCCGACGGCCTCACCCTGAACGGGAACCCGGTCACGAACATCTACCCGTTCGATGCCCAGGGCAACCAGCTCTCGGTCCGGCTGTACGACCAGGACGGGATGCCGATCAGCCTGCCGCTGCAGGACTGTGCGGCCAATTTCCGGAAGCGGCCGGTGGACACGTCGAGCAATGTGTTCCCGCAGGCCGTCGTCACGCCGGACGAGAACGGCGACTATCTGGCGGACGACCCGGACAAGTGCAAGGACACAACGACGGCGCCGTTCACGCCGCCACCCGCCCCTGTCGCCACGACGTCGGTCAGTCCGACGCCGACCCCGACACCCGCAGCGCCGACCGGGAAGTCGACGCCCGGGGTGACCCTCACCGTCAAGCCGACGAGGTGACTCAGGACACGTGCGCGAGCGACGCGGCCGCAACCCGCCGATAGGTGTAGCCCAGACGCCGGTACACCGCGATCGCGGCCGCGTTCTCGCCGTCCACCATCAACGCCGCCCGTCCGTGCCGCTTCACCAGCTCGGCGGTGACGAACCCGCACACCTGCCGCGACAGCCCCTTGCCCCGGGCAACAGGATGCGTGGCGACCCCGGCCAGGAACCCGACGCCGGGCGCACTCCACGCATCCGCCGCGACACTCAGCAGCTGCCCGCGCTCACCGGTCACCGCGGCCCATCGCCGTACACCGGGATGTCCGGGCCACGCGTACGACGTGGGCGAGGCCTCCGCGAGCAAGGCCTCGACGCCGTCGCCGCCGTCCAGCCAAGCAGCCGCTGTCGTCACCGACGGCGGCTCGTCCGCGTCCATCCAGCCGAAGGCCGCGGAGAACCGCAGACCCGGAACCCGCGCCGCCAACTCCCGCATCAGGCGCTCCTCGCCGAACGGCCGGTACGACGACCCGACCTCGGCGAGCACCTCGGTCGTCAGCCGCACCGCATCGTCCACCGGCCCGACCACAGCCAACCGGTCGTGCTTCGACACCTTCGGTGAAGCGACCGCCACCGCGGCACCCGACGCCCACACCCGGACTCCGGGACCGAACCCCTGAGCCGCCCACTCGACGATCGAATCCCCACTCGCCTGCCTCAGCTCAGCCGGCGTCCTGATCTCGCGCACGCACGCCACGGTATGTCACGCGTGTCAGCTCAACAGGACGTGTCCGCCGATCGGCTCGCCCTCGCAGCGCACCTCACCCTGTAAAAGACCAGGATCTGCAGACACGTCCTGTCGAAGTGACACACCGGCCCTAGTCCGCGCGCTGGATCGCATACGGGACCAGGTGCCGATAGCCGCGGACGGCGACCCGCCGCAATCGGTGGGTGCTGTAGTCCGGGTGACCGTCCAGGGCGGCCGCGAGTTCGCGGTCGCCGAGGACGCGGCCGGGTTTGCATTCGGTGGTGAGTCGGGCGGCCAGGTTCACCACCTCGCCGTAGACGTCCCCGAGCCGGATCAGGATCGTGCCGTACGCGAGCCCGATCCGCAGTTCCGGCAGACTCTCGTCGGCGTTCACCGCATCCTGCAGCGCGAGTGCGATCGCGGCGCCCTCGGCGGCGGTGTCGGCCACGAACAGCACCTCGTCGCCGATCGACTTGATCACCCGGCCGCCGTTCAGCGCGACCACGTCGGCGGCCGTGCCCTCGAACCGCTCGATCAGCTCACCCAGCTCGGTCTCGCTCAGCCGACGGGTCAGCCGGGTGAAGCTGACGATGTCCGCGAAGCCGACCGCCCGGATGCCGCGGGCGAGCTCGTCCGAACCGGCCATGGCCCGGCCGGCCGCGGCCGCCAGGTGCCGGCGCCAGGCGTAGGTCTGCAGCCGTTCCATGGCCGGCAGCAACAATCCGGCGACCTCGATCGCCTCGTCCGCGGACAGCTTCGACCCGGCGAGGAAGTCCAGGAACATCGCCGACTGCCAGGACGCCAGCCGGGACTGCGTCTGGCCGAGTTTGCGGGCGAGCGAGGACTCCACCGACGCCTCGATGAACCCGTCGTCCTCGAGCGCCACGACCAGCCGCAGCGCCTCGACGTCGTCATCGGTAAAGGCGATCTCGTCGTCGGGCACGGTCGCGAATCCGAGCGCGTGCCACATCCGCTCGGCCCGCTCGATCGAGATCCCGGCCCGTTCGGCCACCTGGATCCGGGTGAACTTCCGCTCGCCGCCCAGCAGGGTCCGCTCGAACTCGCGCTGCATACTCGCGAGATCGACCACCCGCTCCGGCTCAGGAACCACCGCGGCGCTCGGCGATGGTGGCGTCGATGGCGTCCCGGAACGCCGGCAGCCGGCGGGTGAGGTCGTCGAACTTCTCCCGGGTGAAGTGCAGCAGTTGCAGCCGCGACTTCGCGGTGACGGTTGCCGTCCGCAACGTGTTCTTCCGGACCGCGACCTCACCGGCGATGTCCCCCGGGCCGAGCTCAGCGATCTCCACGCCCTTCTCCCGGACCGCCGCGGTGCCACTGAGGATCAGGTACGCCGCGTCCGGCGGCGTCTGTTCGAGGATCAGCGACCAGCCGGCCGGTACCGACACCTCTTCACCCGCACGGAAAATCTCCCTGATCTCGCGTCCGGACAGATCCGCGAACAGCGGCAGGTCCCGTGGGGACGTCCTACCCAGTGCCACGTCGATCCTCCTCGTCGGCCCCGCTCAACCCAGGTCGGTGCGGTGCCCGCCGGGCTGCTCCGGCGGTCCGCCGATGTTTCCAGTCGGTAACTCTAACGCACGCGCGGCGACCAGGAGGATCGGCGGGCGGCGGCGGTGGATGGCGAGTTCGGGGTGGGCCGCAACATGTTCGGCGGTCGGCACGGGCTCGTCGAGGCGCTCGACCCACAGGCCGTGCCGGCGGAGCGTGGTCACGACGGTCCCGATCGTCCGGTGATACTTCACCACGCCCGCGACGAACCAGGTCCGCTCGCGCCGCCCCTCGTCCGCGTAGTCGTCGACCACGCAGTCCGCGGCCACGACCGGCGCCGTCACCATCGGATGCTCGATCGTGAACACGAACGCCCCGCCCGGCACGAGCCAGCGCGCGACCCGTGCCACCAGATCGTCGAAATCCTCCACATAGTGCAGCGCCAGACTGCTCACGACCAGTTCCACCGACTCATGCGGTACGTCGAAGTCGGCGAAGTCGGCGCGCCGGTACCGGACCCGCGGATGCGGATGTGCCGCCGCCAGCATCCGCTCCGACGCGTCGACCGCCAGCACGTCCACGGCCCCCGCCTCGGCGAGCCGAACCGCCAGGTCGCCTTCACCGCAGCCAAGATCCACCACGCGCGCCCCGGCGACCGGCGGAAGGGCCGCGGTCATCGCGGGAATCTCCAACGGCTCATTGAGGGCCCGGCCCGATCGACGCAGCCGCCGGTAGCCGTCCAGGAAGGCGGGATCGTCGTACAGCGCGTTGCCTTTCACAACCATCGGGCCAGGTCGTGGATGTCGATCATCGGCAGCTCCCAGCGGAGCGCGAACTGTTCGAGGTCCGCGGCACCGGCCATCACGCCATCCGGACGCATCACCTCACAGCAGACGCCGACGGGCGCGAGACCTGCGGCCTTGCACAGGGCAACGGTCGCCTCGGTGTGCCCGCGGCGCTCGGACAGCAACCCGGGGCGGGCCGCGAGCGGGAACACGTGCCCCGGCCGAAGGAAGTCCTCGGGCGCCGCATCCGGCGACGCCAACCGCCGTACGGTCGCGGCGCGCTCGGCGGCCGACACCCCTGTCCCCGGCGCCGACGCAAGGTCGACTGGCACATGCATCGCCGTACCCTGGCGGTCGCCTTCGCCCCGGAATGGGGTCGATCTTCAGCCGGCGCAGTACGTCGGCGTCGCACGGGATCGTGGTGTGACCGCAGGCCTGCGTCAGCAGGAACCGCATCGCCTCGGGACGGAACCGCTCGCCGGCGAACACCACATCGCCTTCGCCCTCCGCGGTGGGATCCCAGACGACCACTCCACCGCCGGCAGCGATCTGCGCGACCACCTTCTGGACACCGATCTCACCGCTGAGGTGTCCGGCCCACGGCAGCCGCGCGACCGCACGCATCAGCTCGGGACCGTGCTGATCGCGCGCCATTCGCACCAGCAGGTCGCTCTCGAGGTTGACCCGATCCCCCGCGACCAGCGCACCGAGCTTCGTCTTCGCGAGTGTGTTCGGCACGAGGACGACCGAGAACCGGTCCTTCAGCAATTCGGCCACGGTCACGCTGACACCGTCGATCGCGACCGAGGTTTTCGCCACCAGGCGGGCCAGCAGGCGTTCCGGCGGTTTGATCCAGACGCGCTGCCCGCCCGGCTCCACGTCCACCCGCAGGATCTTGCCGACGCCTTCGACGTGCCCTTGGACCAGGTGGCCGTCGATGCGCTCGCCGATCGCCACCGGCAACTGGACGTGCATCGTCGCACCGACAGCGATCCGGTCCAGCGTTGTCCGGCGTTTGGTCTCGTCGGTGACGACCACGTGGATCTCGCCGAGCGGCGCCGGCTCCGCGGTGAACCTGATGCCGTCGAGGCACACCGCACCGCCCGGATCGACGGGGACGTCCGACGTCACCCGCAGCAGGTCGCCCTGGATTCCGGCGACGGTCCCGACGTGCTCAATTCGTCCTGTGAACATGCTTCGCTCTCCACCAACTCACGATGGGCCAGGGACGCGAGGTCCGAGCTGAAGCGGGGTATCACCGCGTGGCCCCGGTCGCACCGGGTCACTCCGCCTCGCGGCGAAGCCGACGGGCCTGGATCAAAGTCCAACCGTCACACCGTGGAATCGCACCAAACGGCAGTAAACCACACCCACAGCGACAACCGGCGGCTACGCGGCTCGGCGGCGGCGCCTGGTGGTACGGGTGGTGCGTCCGGTCCGGCGCCGGATCGGACGGCGGGGGCCGACCAGCCGCGGACCGGCCAGGCGGTCCTCGAGGCGGCGCGCCTCGCGGCGGATCGGCTGGGCGACGTACTCACCGAGGATCAGCCCGGAGGCGAGCGCGACGCCGATCGCGACCGCGGTGGTCAGGCTCACGATGCCGACCACCTGGCCGGCGTTCATCAGCTCGTAGAGGCCCTTGTAGATCGTCAGTCCGGGCAGCAACGGGATCGACCCGGCGACGACCACGACCAGCGGCGGTACGCCGGTCCGGCGGCCACCGGAGTACCCGCCGAGGCCGACGACGAAGGCCGCAGCGGCCGTGGACCACGCCGGGCCGAAGGACGCGCGCGTCATCAGCGTGAACACCAGCGAGGCGAGTGCGCCCATCACGGCGACGGGCAGCAGCGCCCGCAGCGGTGCGTACGTCGCATACGCGAACGAGACCGCCATCACCGCGCCGGACAGCACCATGATCGGCAGGTTCGCCAGCTGGACGGTCTGCGGCTCGACGCCCACGCGCATCCCGAACTTCACCGCGAGCGAGAGGCCGAGTGAGACGCCGGCGATGATGCCGCCGGTCAGCAGCATCGCCTCGAGCAACCGGGCCGCGGCGGTCACGTAGTACCCGGTGATGGCGTCCTGGACCGCACCGGTGAGGGCGATTCCGGCCAGCAGCAGGATGATGCCTGCGGCAACGACGAGCGATGGTTTCACCGGCGCGTGGACGGCGTACAGACCGAGCGCGACGGCGGTTGCCACGAACGCGCCGATCACCTGTTGGTAGAACGCCGGCAGCCGCTGGCGGCTGAACCATCGGTTGCTCGACTCGATCACGACCGCGGTCAGCACCGCGATCAGGGTGATCAGCCAGCCGCCGCCGAGCAGCAGCGTGGCGCCGCCGGCCATGCCGCCCCAGCCGAGCAGCGAGCTCCACCGTGGGTACGGCGGGCCCGCCGACGTGATCCGGGCGAGTTCGCGGGACGCCTCCTCGCGGGTCAGGTCGCCGCGGGCCAGGCGCCGGACCAGCCGATCGACCTCGGTCAGCCGGGAGAAGTCCTGCGAGCGGTACCGGACCAGCCGGATGTGCGTCTCCGGTGCCACGTCCGGCGCGGCCTGGTACGAGACCGCCATCGACGTGAACGTGATGTCCACCTCGCACCCGCGCAGCCCGCCGGCCGCGGTCACCCCGAGGATTGTCGCGGTGGCATCCGCCGTCCCGGCGCCGCTGGACAGCAGCACCTCACCGACCCGCAACGCCAGGTCGATGGTGGCGTAGACCTCCCGCTGCTCGTCAGGCTCCATCGAGCAGACGATTGGCCATCGCCAGGTCGGTGATCAAGATGTTCACCCAGCCGCCGAGGAGGGCGGCGCGGATCGCGGAGTACTTCCGCTCGCCGCCGGCCACGCCGATCCGGCGTGGCACCGCCAGCAACTCCTTCGCGGTCACCCCGATGACCCGTTGGTCGAACGTCGAACGCACGAGCTTTCCCTCTTCGTCGAAGAACCGGAAACACACGTCCCCGACGGCTCCGAGCCGGCGCAGCTCGTCCTGGTCGGCCTCCGCGACCGCGTTGCCGCTGCGCTGCAGCAGCGGCGAGGGCTCGAGGCTGCCGATACCGACCAGGGCGTCGGTGAGCTGTCCCCAGGTGCCCAGAACGTCCCGAACGGACACATCGTTCATCATCGCCCGGCGCACCGCGGGCGTCCCGACCAGGCCGGGCGCGGGCAGGTAGACCGGCATCCCACCGGTCAGCTCGGCGAACCGCGCGGTCAGCCGGGTGGCCTGCATCTGTACTGCGGCGTCACCCAGACCGCCCACGATCTGGACCACCTTGTCGACCACCGGGACGCTCTTGCGCGGCATCCGGTCGACGGCGGCGATCAACGTCTCGCTCCAGGACGAGATCCCGACCACGTGGCCGCCGGTCAGCGTCATGTCCAGGTACGCCGCCGCGCCCGAGCCGAGCGCGGGCAGTACGTCGTCCCCGACGCCGAGCGTGTCGACGACGACCGTGTCCCGCAGCCCGTACTTGCCCTGCAGCTCGTCCTCGAGGTCGCTGTGGACGCCGCTCGGCATCGTTACCACCGTGTGTACGATGCCGACATCCACGGCCTGCTTCAGCATCCGCGACACGCGCGCCTGGGACAGGTTGAGCTCGGCTGCGATCTGCGGCTGCCGGATGCCCTTCTCGTGGTACATCCGGGCCACTTTCGCGAGCAGCCGCAGCTCGTCCAGCCCGGGCCGGCGCACTGCGCGGTTGCTGTTCACGGAACCCCCTTCACTCCGGTATCACTGCGGCGACGAGAAGGACTATAGGCAGATGTAGACCCGCGGCGCCCCGCCCGCGTCCGGCAGCGGACGGTCCGCGGCCTCGCGTTTCCCGGTCGCGACCACCGAACCGTCGCGCGGATCGACGATCGTGTAGCCCAGCGGAACGGTGTCGTCGAAGACCATCACCGGCCCGCCGTGCTCCCGGTACACGATCAGGCCACCGCCCGGCAGGGTCAACGCACGACCCGAGATCGCTCGGGTCCAGTCCGGCACCATGTCGGTTGTCGGCAGCCCGGCCAGGATCTTCCCGAGCAGGCCGACGTACGTCGATCCCTCGAAGCCGAGTGCCTCGCGCCAGCCCGCGCCCGGCGCGACGAAGTACTCCGGGTGGCCCGGCTCGTCCGGATGCAACCGCCACTGCCACAGGCTGCCGGCACCGTAGACGACGCCCATCGTGCCGCCCGCGCACAGGTTGCTCCACGCCTCGTGGCCCTGCCACCAGCCCTCGGCGACGCCGGTCCGCCCGGTGTGTTCGTACGTCGGTTCGCCGTTCGCGACCGCTTTCACGGGCTGGTTGCGCCACATGTCCGCGACCCGCTCCTGGACGTGTTCGCCGTTGTGACCGGTCTGGCACCACTGGAAGTCCAGCCAGTCGGCGTCCTGATGGGCGTTGGCGTGGATGTGCGGCCGGTAGTGGATGCCGGTCGGCTGCGCGTAGCAGTCGATCGCGTGGACCTCGGCGCCACCGGCCGCGGTCTGCGGCTCGGTCCCCGTACCGTCGCCGCCGACCAGGTAGATCGCCGGCCGCGCGCCGTACCGCGCGACGAGATACCGGCAGTACGCGGCGTACTCCGCCGGCGGTACGACGGTGCCCGCGACGTCGAGGCCCTTCCAGCCGAAGCCGTGGAACACGGGCTGCAGCACCGGGACGATGCCGTGGTCGACGAGGATCGCGAGCAGCTCGTCGAGGTACTGGAAGTACTCGACGTTCAGCTTGGTCAGACGGCCGTCGGGGAGGTCCTCGAAGCCGACGCCGAACCCTTCGTCCTGGGTGCGGTCGCGGGGCCCGACCGCCCGCATGTCGGGTTGCACGGTCATCAACAGGACCGCGTTGAAGCCTTTGGACTTGCGGTCCGCGGCGTACTCCCGGACCTGGTCGGGTGTGGCGCGCCAAGGCAGCGCCCAGGCGGTGTCCGCGACCAGGAGTGCCGGGGTGCCGTCGGCGTGGACCAGGCTGCGGCCGCCGGGTGACATTTTCCAGAAGCCGTGCGCGTAGAACGGATTGCTTTCGCCGTCGGGCGCGGGTGACACGTCGAACTCGCCGGACTCGGAGCCGCTCGCCCAGCGCCACCGCCCGGCCAGCGGCGCCGCGAAGCGGACCTTGCGGTGCGCGTCACCGTCGTCGAACGTTGGCCGCCGCAGCACGAGACCGCTGTCGTGCTCGAACTCGACCGCCTCACCGGTGGCGACGAGCTCGACTTCACGCCAGACGGATGAGCGGAGAGATGAGATGGACATGACACTCCTGGAAGGCTGGATGCGGTTAAGCTGAGGCTGGAAAGAACACACGTGCTCTGGGGTCGGTGAAATTCCGAGCCGGCGGTGACAGTCCGCGACCCGTGACTCCGCGAGGAGGAGCGGTTGACCCGGTGGAACTCCGGGACCGACGGTGAAAGTCCGGATGGGAAGACGCACGTGACAGCTGCACGTCCCGGTCGCGAGGTCGGACCAGGCGTGGAGCGTGTCGTTGCCCCGGAGTGCCGTTCAGTGCGCTGCCGAGAGGACACCGACCGTGAACACCGTCACCAAGATCGCACCTCAGCTGGACACCGTCGACCACGCCGTCGCGGAGCTGGCCGCGGGACGCCCGGTCGTGGTCGTCGACGACGAGAACCGCGAGAACGAGGGCGACCTCACGTTCGCCGCGAGCCTCGCGACCCCCGAGTTGATGGCCCTGCTCGTCCGGTACACCAGCGGCTACGTCTGCGCGCCGGCCGCGTCCGAAGTGCTCGATCGGCTCGAGCTGCCGTTGATGGTGCCCGACAACCAGGACAGCCTGCGGACGGCGTACACGGTGTCGGTGGACGCGGCCACCGGCGTCGGCACGGGTATCTCCGCGGCCGACCGGGCGCGGACCGTTCGCGTGCTCGCCGATCCCTCGGCGCAACCCGCGGACCTGATCCGGCCCGGCCACATCCTGCCGCTGCGGGCCGTCGACGGCGGTGTCCGGCAGCGGCCCGGCCACACCGAGGCGACTGTCGAGCTGGTCCGCCTGGCCGGCCTGCCGCCGGTCGGGGTGATCGGCGAGCTCATGAACGACGACGGCACCCTGATGACCGGTGCGGACCTGCGGACGTTCGCCGACGCTCATGGCTTCGCGATGATCTCGATCGCCGATCTGGTCAGCTACCTGGGCTGAGCAGCTTCGACGGGTTGAGCAGCTTGCGGGCGGCGTCGGCGATGCCGTCGGCCGAGAGGCCGTAGCGGTCCAGCAGGTAACCGGCCGACCCGGTCGGCGCGAACTCGTCGATCCCCAGCATCGTCACCCGCGCCGGGTGGTGCTGTACGACGGTTTCCGCCACCGCGCCGCCGAGTCCGCCGCCCGGCACCGCCTCCTCGGCGGTCACGATGCCGGCCGTCTCCCGCGCGGCCGCGACCACGGCGTCGACGTCCAGCGGTTTCACGGTCGGCATCGACAGCACCCGGGCCGAGATCCCTTCCGCCTCGAGCTGTTCGGCCGCGGCGAGCGCCCGCCACAACACGGTTCCGTTGCTGATCAGCGTGACGTCGTCGCCCGCGCGGACCGTGATCGCCTGGCCGATCCGGAACTCGTAGTCGTCGCCATAAACCTGCGGCACGCTCATCCGGCTGACCCGGATGAACACCGGCCCCTGGGAGGCGGCGGCCCAGCGCAGTGCGGCGGCGGTCTCGATCGGGTCGGCCGGCACGATCACGGTCATGTTCGCGATCGCGCGCAGCCAGGCGATGTCCTCGATCGAGTGGTGCGTCGGCCCGAGTTCGCCGTACGCGACGCCCGGGCTCATCCCGCACAGCTTCACGTTGGTGTTCGAGTACGCGACGTCGGCCTTGATCTGCTCGAGCGCGCGCCCGGTGAGGAAGCAGGACGCCGCCGACACGAACGGGATCCGGCCGCCGTTGGCCAGCCCGGAGGCCACCCCGACCATGTCCTGCTCGGCGATCCCGACGTTGATCAGCCGGTCCGGGAACGCCTTGCGGAAGCTGTTCAGCTTGCTCGACCCGACCGAGTCGTTGACGACGCCAACGATCCGGTGGTCCGCCTCGGCCAGCTCGGCGAGCGTCGCGACGTAGGCGTCCCGGCAGTCGTACCTGGGCCGATCGGCGATCGACGGGGTCTGTACAGCTGTCATGCCGGCTCCTTGGCATATCCGGGAACAACCGTTTCCAGCTCGGTCAGCGCCTGCTGGAACTCCGCCGCGTCCGGCACCCGGTGGTGCCAGGCGACGTTGTTGCTCATGAACGAAATCGGGTGGCCCTTGTGCGTGTGGGCGATCACGAACGTCGGCTTGCCGGGCCGAAACGGTACCGACGACAGCACGTCCAGCAGCTCGCCGTGGTCGTGCCCGTTCACCTCGACCACCGCGAACCCGAACGCGGCCGCCTTCTCCGGCAGCGGGTCGAGGTCGTTGGTCTCCTTGGTGGTCGCGCCCTGCTGCAGCCGGTTCCGGTCGACGATCACGGTCAGCCGATCGAGCTGGTACTGCGAGGCCGCCATCATCGCCTCCCAGTTCGAGCCCTCCTGCAGCTCGCCGTCACCGACCAGCACATAGGTACGGCGCAGCGAGACGTCGAGTTTTGCCGACAGCGCGTGCCCGACCGCGACCGGGAGGCCGTGCCCGAGCGGGCCGGTGTTGGCCTCGACGCCGGCCACCTTGTTCCGGTTCGGGTGCCCGTTCAGCGCGGACAACGGCTTGAGGAACGTCGCCAGCTCCTCGACCGGCAGGAACCCGAATGCCGCGAGCGTGGTGTACAGCGCCCCGGCGACATGGCCCTTGCTCAGGATGAACCGGTCCCGCTCCGGGTCGTGCACCGTGTCGGGCGTGATGTCGAGCACCGCGCCGTACAGCGTGGCCAGGATGTCGATCGCGGAGAAGTCACCGCCGATGTGCCCCGCGCCGGCGTGGTGAACCAGCTTGAGGTCCTGGATCCGGATCTGCTTGGCAGCCTCGGCGATGTGCACGATCTGCTCGGCCCTACTGCTGTGAATCGGCAGCCGGCCGAGCACGGGCATCGTCGTGTGCTCTTGGGTCAGCGTCATGCCAGATCCGCCATCGAACTCAGCAGGACCTTCTGCACCAGGCGTTGCGCGGCGAGGGCGTCGTGGGAGGCCTGCGCCGCCGCGAGCGCGTCCTCGTCCAGTACGTCGAGCGCGTGGTGGACCGCCTTGAGGAAGCGGATCGCCTGCTTGGCGGCCTCGACGCTGTCCTCGCGGAACGGGAACTGGTCGAGCTGCCAGACGCCGTCCCAGTTGTTCTTGCGCAGCGTGTGGAAGAACTCGAACGTCTCGACCAGGTGGACCGAGCCGACCACCATGTCGTCGTCCCAGCCGCGCAGGTTGTCGTTGACGTCGATCGCGAACAGCCGGCCGTAGTCGATCGCCAGCTGCGCCGCGTCGGCCGGCGTCTCCTGGCCGTACAACGAGTGGCCGAAGTCGAGCAGGATGCCGAGGTTGGGCAGGCCGATCTTCTCGATCCCGAGCAGCGTCCGGGCGACGTTCGGGAAGATGATCTTCACCCGCGGCTCGCGCGGCTTGTACTCGATCACGAAGTTGATGTCCGGGTGCGCGGACACCAGTTCCTTGAGGCCGTCCAGGGCAAGGTTCCAGATGTCGTGATAGTTCACCTGGAACGGGTAGTCCCAGCCGTCCTGGCCCGGCCACAGCTTCACGTACGAGCAGCCCAGGTCCTTGGCCAGCTCGGTGGCGTCGTTGAGCAGCTCGAGCGCCTGCTGCCGGACCTTCGGATCCGGGTTGGTGATCGACCCCTTGACGAAGTCACGGGTGTAGATCTCCGGCGTGATCGCGATCGCCTTGAGGTTGTTCCGCTGCAGCGCGGCCTTCACCTCGTCCAGCGTCCCGTCGTACCCGGCGAACGGCCAGTTCAGGTCGACCACCGACAGATCGCCGACGGCACCCGCCTTGTCGATCTGCTCGAGCAGCCCGACCGGTTCGCCGTACCCGTCGGTGGCGTAACGGTCCTTGTAGGTCGCGAAGTGCCAGATACCAGCGCCGAAAACCGGCATGTCAGTCATGAGTTTCTCCTAGAGGTGGGGCGGGGTGTACGGCGGTCAGCCCTTGAGCGAGCCGGCGGTGAGGCCGCCGACGATCCAGCGCTGCAGCAGCGTGTAGGCGATCAGGATCGGCACCACGGCGATCAGGATGCCCGCCGCCAGGCCGGTGTTGTTGTTGGCGAACTGGCCTTGGAAGTTCAGCAGGCCGACCGGGATGGTCTTGTTCGCGTCGGAGTTCAGCAGGATCAGCGCGAACAGGAACTCGTTCCAGGTCGCGACCGCGTCCAGGATCGCCACCGTGACCAGGGCCGGTACCGACAGCGGCAGGATCATCGTGAAGAACACCCGCCAGTCTCCGGCACCGTCCACCTTCGCGGCCTCGATGATCTCGTCCGGGATCTGCCGGAAGAACGACTGCAGCACCAGCACCTCGAACGGGATGCCGAAGGCCAGGTACGGCCCGATCAGCCCGAAGATGCTGTCGGTCGCACCGGCCTGCCGCATCATGATGAACACCGGCACGATCGCGATGTAGATCGGGATCGTCAGTCCGAGGAACACCGCGAACATCACGGTCTTGCGGAACTTCATCCGCAGCTTGGCCAGCGCGAACCCGAGCATCGCCGAGATCAGCACCCCGAGCGGCACCTTGATCAGCGCCAGGATCGCGCTGTTCTTGTACGTCGCGGCGAAGTTGCCGATGCCCCACGCGTCCTTGAAGTTCGACCAGGTGAACTGCTCGGGCCAGGAGAGCGGACCGTTGCCGATGAAGTCCGACAGCGGGCGGATCGCGGTGATCACCAGGAGCGCCAGCGGCGAGATCCAGAACAACGCGACTACGAGCAAGACAAAGGTCAGGACCAGCCCGCGGCGCCCCTTCGGCGCCGAGCTACCGGACTCACCGTCAGACTGCGGCGGGGTCGCGGTGACCTGTGCCGGAGCTAATGCCGTCATGAGGCCTCCCTCGTCTGGGAGCGGACGTACGGGATACCCACGGCGATGGCGACCAGGGTGATGACCACTGCGATCGCGGTGCCGTAGCCGGCTTGGTAGTACTGGAAGACGTTGAAGTACATCCACGTTCCCATCACCTGGGTCGACGTACCGGGACCGCCGTACGTCATCGCGTAGATCATGTCGAAGACCTTGAACGAGTCGATCAGCGACAGCGCCAGAACGATGTAGTGCGCCGGCCGCAGACCGGGCATCGTCACGTTCCAGAACTGCTGCCACCGGGTCGCACCGTCGACGGTCGCGGCCTCGTACAGCTCGTTCGGGATCCCCTGCAACGCGGCCAGGTAGAGCAGCATCGGGAACCCGGTGCGCAACCAGATCGCCGGCACCATCACGGCCCACAGCGCGGTCGAGTCCTGGCCGAGCCAGGCGGTCGCGAGTCCGTCCAGTCCGATCATGCGCAGGAACGAGTTGATCGCGCCGTACTGCGGGTTGTACAGCCAGCCCCAGATGCTCGCGATCGACACCAGCGGAAGCACCGCGGGCGTGTAGAAGATCAGCCGCAGGATCGGCTTGCCGTGCACCTTGCCGTTCAGCGCGATCGCCAGCAGCAGACCGATCACCGTCGGGACGGCGATCGTGACCACGGTCCAGATCAGGTTGTTCCGGACCGCGGTCACCACGACCGGGTCCTGCGGCAGCTTCAGGTAGTTGTCCAGCCCGACGAACTCGTACGTCGAGCTCAGACCGTCCCAGTTCGTCAGGCTGAAGAACAGTGAGGACAACGCCGGGTACACCAGGAACGCGACGTACACCACCAGGGCGGGCAAGGCGAACAGCCACGGCGACCAGCGGCCGCCGCGTGAGGGTTTGCCCGCGGCGGGTTTGCCCGCAGCAGGCTTGCCGACAGCAACAGTCGAAGCCATGCGCTCAGCTCTTCGCCCAGGCGGAGATGACTTCCTGCATCTTCTTCGCTGCGGCGTCCGGCGTCATCTTGCCCTGCAGCAGATCACTCTGGACGCTGAAGTACTGGTCGGCCTCCTTCTTCGGGAACGCCTGGTCCTGGATCGTGTAGAACGGGTGGTCGCCGGCCTTGTCGGCCCATTCCGCCGACAGCGGCAGCGCCTTCGGGTCCGGCTCGGCGCCCTTCACCGTGGACGCGGTGATCTGCAGCGCCTTCTGCGACTCCGGCTTGGCGAGGAAGTCGATCAGCTCGGCGGCCTTGTCCGGGTTCCCCGACTTGGCGTTGATCATGTAGCCCTCGACGAAGCCCGAGTGCCGCAGCGGCTCCTTGTCGGTCGGCAGCTCGAAGTTGCCGAAACCGGCCGGGTCCTTCTTGGCCGGCAGGATCGCGCCGGCCTCGGTCCAGGTCCCACAGATCGTGTACGCCGCCTTGCCCTGGACGTACCACGGCTCGGCGTCGGACGGGTCGAGACCGAGGGCGCCCTGCGGCAGCCACTTCTTGTCCTGCCACTTCTTGAACAGCGTGAACGCCTCGACCACCTCGGGCCGGTCCCAGCTCTCGTCACCGGTCAGCAGCTTGTCGTGCAACTCGGGTCCGGCGGTGTGCTCGAGCAGGTATTCGTACAGCCGCATGATGTGCCAGCCGTACTTGCCGCCGGTGCCGAGCGGCGTGACGCCGACCGCGACGAGCTTGTCGTTGACCTCTTCGAGCTCGGCGTACGTCTTCGGCGGTGCGCTCACCCCGGCCTTCGCGAACAGCGACTTGTTGTACCAGGCGCCGAGTCCGAGCGACGTGAACGGCAGACCGGACTTGACGCCCTCGAAGGTCATCCCGTCGATCGCCTGCTTGTTGACCGAGTCGTTCCAGCCGAACTTGTCGTAGTACTTGCTGAGATCCATGGCCTGCTTGGCCTTCGCGAACGGCGCGCCGATCTGACCACCCCAGATCCGCCAGATGTCCGGGCCCTTGCCGCCGAGCAGTTCGGTGCGCAGCTTGTCCGGGTACACCGCGGCCCCCGAACCGGGCAGGCTGTCGACGGTCGTCGTCGTACCGGCCTGCTGGTCGAACTTCTTCACCTGCGCCTTCAGCAGCCCGATCGTCTCGTCGCCCTCGTAGGTGAACAGACGCAGGTTGTTGGACGCGCCCTCGCTGGATCCGCCGCTGCTGGTTGACGTACCACCGCCCGTGCAGGCGGACAGACCGGCGCCGAGCGCGGCGGCGGACGTGAGACCGAGGAAACCCCGGCGGGTGTACGACGTGCTCATGACTCGCTCCTTTGACGGGCAAAACGGCGGATCTTGGCGAACATGTCCTCGAGCAGGAAGCGGACATCGACCTGCTCGCAGACGTGGATGGGGTTGTCGGTGCCGGGCAGGTACCAGCCGTCGACGCCGAAGCGCGGCGCCGGCTGGACCCGCATGTCCCCGCTGCGCGGGAAGAGCATCAGCGCGATCGCGGGCGAGTCGCCGAGGGAGCGGGACTCGATCGGCTCGCCGTGGTGCGTCGCGTTCCACTCGACCAGTTGCTCGATCAGGTACTTGCCGAGCGGGCCGGCGTCGCCGATCTTCTCCTCGAGCTCGGCGTAACTGACCGAGACCTTCGTGTAGACATCACTCGGGACCTGCCACACCGTCATCCCGGATCCGAACACCACGTTGGCCGCGTGGATGTCGTTGGACAGGTTGAACTCGATCCCGGGGTACGTCGTGTACCCCCGGTACCCGCGGCCGCCGATCCAGATCACCACCACGTCGCGGTGCACGATCTCGGGGTCGAGCAGGATCGCCGACGCCATGTCGGTGAGCGGACCGAGGAACGACACGAACAGCGGGTCGTCCTTCGACGCGAGCTTCGACTCCTCGATGATCAGCCGGGCGCCCGGCGAGTCGAGCGGGGTCTGCTCGTCCGGGATGCCGGTCGGCGCGCCGTTCGCGACCGGGACCTTGCCGGTCAGGTCCATCAGGTCCAGCAGCAGGTCGATCTCCGCGCGGGAGTCCTCCATGCTGCGGGCCGACCGGCGGGTACCGAAGTGCGCGGGAATCAGGCCGCGGATGTCGAACGTCGGCGACAACAGTCCGTGCACGATCGCGAACTGGTCGTCGGCCTCGTTCTTGGCGTCGGTGTTGATGATCACCCGGCGTCTGCTCGGCTTCACGCGCTCTCCTTCTGCTGCAGAATACTGGCTGTGAATAGATATTCAGTAGTGCATAGCCTGTCGGCATGAGTGTCACCATGCCGCTAGAGTCACGTCAAGAGCTCAGTTGAAACTTGGAGGGGCCGATGGTCCACGCCGTACTCGCGATCGACCAGGGCACGACCAACTCCAAAGCCGTTCTGGTGACCTCGTCGGGCTCCGTGCTGGCGAGCGGGGCGGCGCCGGTCGGTCTGTCCACGCCGCGACCGGGATGGGTCGAGCAGGACGCCGAGAATCTCTGGCAGAGCGTGCTGTCCGCGATTTCTTCGTGTCTTGCTGCGGTTGACAACGTGGACATCGTCGGCGTGGCACTGTCGACGCAGCGTGAATCGGTGGTGGGGTGGGACACCTCCGGCGCGGCCGTGGGGCCGGTGCTCGGCTGGCAGGACGTCCGGACAAGTGATTGGTGTGCACAACTGCCTGCTTCGGTCGATTCGTTGGCGCGGCAACGTACCGGGTTGCGGGTGGACCCGATGTTCTCCGCACCGAAGATGCGATGGCTGCTGGATCGCGCTCCCGGCGCCGTGGTCGGCACTGTGGATTCTTGGTTGGTCCATCGACTGACTGGTTGCCAGGAGCATCTTATTGAGGCCGGCAACGCGTCCCGGACCTTGCTGTACGACGTGGTTGCGCTGGACTGGTCACCCGAGTTGCTCGAGGCGTTCGGCGTACCGCGGTCCGCCTTGCCCGACGTACGGCCGTCCGATGGTGGCTTCGGCGTGACGAAAGGCGTGCCGGGGTTGGCGGACGGGATTCCGCTGGTTGCGGTACTCGCGGACTCGCATGCCGCTCTGTACGGGCAGGGATGTACGTCGTCGGGGATGGTGAAGGCGACCTACGGGACCGGGTCGTCGGTGATGACGCCGGTGGACGGTTTCGTACCGGAAGGGTGCACGCTGGCGTGGCTGACCTCGCAGCCGGTCTACGCACTGGAAGGCAACATCGTGTCGTCCGGCGCCGCGCTCGCCTGGACCGCGGATCTCCTCGGGCTGCCGGACGTCGGGGCGTTGATGTCGCTGGCCGAAACGGTCCCGTCGGCGGAAGGCGTCGTCCTGGTGCCGGCCTTCGCCGGACTCGGCGCCCCGCACTGGGACCGTGAAGCGCGCGCCGCACTCACCGGGATGAGCAGCTCCACCACCCGCGCCCACATCGCCCGCGCCGCCGTCGACGCCGTCGCCCACCAGATCTGCGACATCACCGACACCATTCCCACCCCCCTCACCACCCTTCGCGCCGACGGCGGCGCCACCGTCTCCGACCTCCTCATGCAAATCCAGGCCGACCTCCTGGGCCGCCCGGTCGAAGCCGCCGACATCCCCGAAATCTCCGCCCTGGGCGCCGCCGAACTCGCCTGGACCACCCTCGGCACCACCACCGCGTGGTCCCGATCCCGCGCGTACCGCACCTACCACCCCCGCCCCACCGCCCCCACCCACCGGCAAACCTGGCAAGAAGCCCTGGCCAAAACCCGCACCCACTGACCCCCAACCCAGACGCTCACGCCCGCCCCCAGCCATCCGCCCGGCCCAACGCGCCGAACAACGCGGCGCGCCGAAGTGGCGAGGTGGCGAGGTGGCCCGAGTTGGTCCGAGGTGGCAGTGAGGTGGCGAGGTGGCCTCGGCTGGCGGGACTTTCCACCGCTGGCCTCGTACAACCCACCAGCGATCAAACAACCCGCCAGTGGACCTCGGGTCCTGGGGCCGCGCCACCCGCAGGTGGGGACTGTTCGCCGGAGCGCTGGTGCGCGGACACGGGGTGTGATCGGGGGTGTGCGTTGGAGATCGCTTTCCATTGCAGGTTGACTCGGGGTGAGCGCCCACCTATGGTTGCGGTCACGGGGCTTGGAAAGCCCTTTCCAAGCCCGGAGGGGAGGCGACATGTGCAAGTTCGAGTCAGGACCTGGCATGGCGCTGCCGAGCGGGCCGGGCTCGCTGCCGGGTGGGTTGATGCCGCACGGGATCGGGATTTCCGCTGACCAGACCTTGAACACGAAGGGTTACGTCGAGACCCCACCGAGGCCGGTACGGCGCCGTGCCTGGAATCCGCCGTACTCCACCGACTTCCGAACCCCACCGAGTTCGGCCGGCACGGCATGTGCGGCCGCCTCGACGTTGATGACACTCAAGCGTGAGAGGTAAGACCGTGAACGAGCGACGCATCGGCATCGTGATGAACGGCGTCACCGGCCGGATGGGCCTGCGCCAGCACCTCGAGCGTTCCATCGTGGCAATCCGCGAGCAGGGCGGACTGCCCGCCGCGGACGGCACGATGATCATTCCGGAACCGATTCTGGTCGGCCGCAACGAACTCAAGCTGCGCCGGATCGCCGAGCAGTACGGACTGGAACGCTGGACCACCGACCTGGCCGAGGCGCTCGCCGAGCCGGATGTGGAGATCTACTTCGACTCCCAGCTCACCCAGCTGCGCGAGAAGGGCGTCCGCGCCGCGGTCGAGGCCGGCAAGGCGATCTACTGCGAGAAGCCGATCGCCGAGAGCCTGGACGCGGCCGTCGACCTGGCGAAGCTGGTGCTCGACTCCGGGCTGAAGAACGGCGTCGTGATGGACAAGCTGTCGCTGCCCGGTCTGCGCAAGCTGAAGCGGCTGGTCGACGGCGGGTTCTTCGGCCGGATCCTCTCGGTCCGCGGCGAATTCGGGTACTGGGTCTTCGAGGGTGACTGGCAGGAGGCGCAGCGGCCGTCCTGGAACTACAAGTCCGAAGAGGGCGGCGGCATCATCCTCGACATGTTCTGCCACTGGCGGTACGTGCTCGACCAGACGTTCGGCGAGGTCAAGTCCGTGTACTGCCAGGGCGCGACGCACATCCCGACCCGGGTCGACGAGAAGGGCGAGTCGTACGCGGCGACCGCCGACGACGCGGCGTACGGCGTGTTCGAGCTGGACGGCGGGATCATCGCCCAGCTGAACTCGTCGTGGGCCACCCGGGTGTTCCGGGACGAACTGGTCGAGTTCCATGTCGACGGGACCGAGGGGTCCGCGGTCGCCGGACTGCGCAACTGCCGCGTCCAGCACCGCTCCGTGACGCCGAAGCCGGTGTGGAATCCGGACATCCCGGTGACCGAGAAGTTCCGCGACCAGTGGGCGACCGTGCCGGACAACGAGCCGATGGACAACGGCTTCAAGGTGCAGTGGGAGATGTTCCTGCGGCACGTGGTCGACGACGCGCCGTTCACCTGGGACTTCGCCGAGGCCGCGAAGGGCGTCCAGCTCGCCGAGCTCGGCCTGAAGTCGTGGCACGAGGGCCGCAAGCTCGACGTGCCGGCGCTGGAGCTGAAGGCGAACTGATGGAGCTTTCCCTTCCTGCCTTTGGTTCCACGGGCCTGGAGCCGTACCGCCTCACCGGTGAGCCTGTTGCCCAGGGCACCTACTCGCCCGCGACGTCGCGGCTTGCCTTCGCCGCCGCGCATGTCGTCGCCGATCCACTGGCGGACAACTCGCCCGGTGCGCCGGCTGTCATCGACTGGGAGCACACGCTGGAGTTCCGGCGGCACCTGTGGTCACTCGGCCTGTCGGTCGCCGAGGCGATGGACACCGCGCAGCGCGGAATGGGTCTGGACTGGAAGGCCACCCAGGAGCTGATCCGCCGGTCCGCGGCCGAGGCGCCGGACGGCCGGATCGCCGTCGGTGTGGGCACGGACCAACTGCCGCCGAGCGACCCGCAACTCGATGCAGTGACCGCGGCCTACGAGGAGCAGCTCGCAGTCGCCGAGGAGGTGGGCGCGCAGCCGATCCTGATGGCCAGCCGGGCCTTGTGCGCCGCAGCCGAATCGCCGGACGACTACCGCAAGGTCTACGACCGGCTGCTGAACCAGTCGTCTCGCCCGGTGATCCTGCACTGGCTGGGATCGATGTTCGATCCGGCGCTGGAAGGCTACTGGGGCAGTACGTCGCTGGACGCCGCCGCCGACACCGTGGTGGAGTTGATCAACGACAACGTCGCGAAGGTCGACGGTATCAAGGTCTCGCTCCTCGACGCCGATCGTGAAGTTGCCCTGCGCAACCGGCTGCCCGAGGGCGTCCGGCTGTACACCGGTGACGACTTCAACTACCCCGAGCTGATTCGCGGCGACAACGCACGGCACAGCGACGCGCTGCTCGGGATCTTCGCAGCGATCGCCCCGGCCGCGGCCACCGCCCTGAAGGCCTTGGACGACGGTGACCTGGAGACCTACGAGAAGGTCTTCGCGCCGACCGTACCGCTGGCCCGGCACATCTTCTCCACGCCGACGTACTACTACAAGACAGGTATCGCGTTCCTGTCCTGGCTGAACGGTTTCCAGCCCGGTTTCACGATGGTCGGCGGGCTGCAGACCGGGCGGTCGCTGCCGCACCTCGCGGAGACTTTCCGGCTCGCGGACCAGGCCGGCGTACTGACGAACCCGACGCTCGCCGTGGACCGATTCCGGCAGCTGCTGCGGGTCAGCGGGATCGACGCATGAGCGACCTCAGCCGCTACAGCCTCAACCAGGCGACCACGAAGTACTGGCCGCTCGAGGATGTCGTCGCGGCGAGCGCGAACGCCGGTCTGCAGTGGATCGGTCTGTGGCGCGAACCGATCCAGGAGTACGGCGTCGAGAAGGCGGCGAAGCTGGTCGCCGACGCCGGGCTGAAGGTCTCTTCGCTGTGCCGCAGCGGGTTCTTCACTTCGACCGACGCCGCCGAACGGAAGGCGAAGATCGAGGACAACCGGCGCGCCGTCGACGAGGCCGCGACCGTCGGTACGTCGGTGCTCGTGCTGGTCAGCGGTGGGCTGCCGCCCGGATCACGTGATCTCGACGGGGCGCGCGCGATGGTCCGCGACGGGCTCGCCGAGCTGGCGCCGTACGCCGCTGAACGCGGTGTCACGCTCGCGGTCGAGGCGCTGCACCCGATGTTCTGCTCGGATCGCTGCGTGGTGTCGTCGCTCGGCGGTGCGCTCGATCTCGCGGAGCAGTTCCCGGCGTCGCAGGTCGGGGTGATCGTCGACGCGTACCACCTGTGGTGGGACGCGGACATTTATCGGCAGATCGAGCGAGCCGGCGAGCGGATCGTGTCGTACCAGGTCAGCGACTGGGTGGTTCCGTTGCCCGCCGACACGTTGCTCGGCCGGGGAATGATGGGCGACGGCTCGATCGAGTTGCGCCGGCTGCGCGCGGCCTGCGACGCAGCCGGGTACGACGGTCCGATCGAGGTCGAGATCTTCAACCAGGAGCTGTGGGACGCGCCGGGTCAAGAGGTCTTCGACCTGGCGCTGGCAAGGTACACCGAACACGTCAGCTGACGAAGGAGTTACCTGTATGACTGACCGGACCATTCCCGCCGACGGTATCGGGATGCACCTGTACACGATGCGCGACGTGCTCGCCGAGGACTACCCGGGCACGCTGAAGCGGCTCGCCGGCATCGGGTACTGCACGGTGGGGGTGAGCGGGCGGTTCGACCACAGTGCCGAGGAGATCCGCGGCTTCGCCGACGACGCGGGCCTGTCGATCGTGCTCGAGCACGTCGGGTACCCGCGGTTGAGCGACGACTGGGCCGGTGCGCTGGCCGACGTCCAGACGCTCGGCGCGCAGTGGGCGGTCGTACCGTCGATCCCGTCCGAACTGCACTCGGTCGAGGGCTTCAAGACCGCGGCGGCCGCGTTCACCGAGGCCGGGAAGGTCGCGCGGGACGCCGGGCTGAAGCTGCTCTTCCACAACCACGGCCGGGACTTCGACAAGGTCGACGGCACCGTGCTGTACGACATCCTGCTCGACGTGGATCCGGAACTGCTCGGTTTCGAACTCGACCTGTACTGGGCGGTCGACGGCGGGCACGACCCGGCGAAGCTGTTCCAGGAGCACCCCGGCCGGTTCCCGGCGCTGCACGTCAAGGACATGGCCGAGGACGGCTCGTGGGAGGACGTCGGCGCGGGCAGGCTGGACTTCGCGGCGATGTTCGCGCACGCCGAGGCCGGCGGGGTCGAGCAGTACCTGGTCGAGCACGACAAGCCGGTGGACGCGTGGCAGTCGGCCGAGCGCAGCTATCGCGGGCTGACCGAACTGCGGTACTGAGCAGTTCCGCGTTCCTGACCCGCATGACAGCGAAGGCTTAACCGGGTCAGCTGTGGATACGGCTGCTCACGCCCGGTGAAATCGGCATATTCTCAACGGGTGCAGAGCGAGCCAACGGTCAGGCTGTCTGCCGTCCGGCGCCTCTACGAGGTGAGTGCGCGGATGGGGGCGGGGCGCAGCCTGGCCGAGACCCTGCAGGCGGTCGTCGACGGGGTGGTCAACGGGCTCGGCTTCGGGATCGCCGTGCTGAACCTGCGGCACCCCGACGGGAAGTTCGAGGTGATCGCGGTCGCCGGTTCGCCCGAGGCGCGGCAGGCGCTGCTCGGGAAGGTAAGCGCGGCCGACCTTTTCGACGCCGAGTTCGCGATCGCGGACGAGTGGGGCAAGCTCCGCTTCGTCCCCCACGAGCGGCTGCCCGAAGGAGAGGTCAGCGGCTGGGTCCCCGACGTACCGGTGTCCGACGCGCCGGACGCCTGGCATCCGTTGGACGCGCTGTTCGCGCCGTTGTATTCGTCGGCGGGCGAGCTGGTCGGAATGCTGTCGGTCGATTTGCCGGAAGATCAGCGTCGTCCCGGTCCCATTCACCGTGAATTGCTGGAGATTTTTGCCACTCAGGCCGGGCTGGCGATCGACAAGGCTCGTTTGACCGACCAACTTCTTGCGGAGAAGACTCGGCTGGAGGCCAGTGAGGCGACGTTCCGGCTGGTCTTCGAAGGTGCTGGGAACGGGATGGCCACCGTCGCCTTCGACGGGCCTGACGGCGGCCGGTTCCGACGGGTCAACAATGCCTTTTGCCGGATCACCGGGTATGCGCCGGATCAGTTGGTGGGAATGCGGCTCGTCAGCTTTCTCCGCGACGAGGAGCCTGACTCCACCCGGTCCCAGCTGGAGGAAGTTGCTGCGCGCAACGGTACGTATCAGTTCGAGCGGGTGTTCACCCAGCCCAGTGGTCAGGCGATCTGGCTTGGGGGTACGGCCTCACTCGTCGAGCAGGGTGCTGGGCAACCGCGGATCCTGCTCGTGCAGATCGACGATGTGACGGCTCGAAAGGACGCTGAGCGGGAGCTTCGGCATCACGCCGCCCACGATCCGTTGACCGGGCTACCGAATCGGCGGTTGTTGCAGCATCGGTTCGCCAAGGTTCTGGAGCAGACGCGGGCGACCGGGCGGACCGGGGCTTTGCTTTTCTGCGACCTGAACCATTTCAAGCTCGTCAACGACAGTTACGGTCATGAGGCCGGGGATCGTGCGTTGCGGGAGATCGCGGAGCGGTTGACCTCGGCCGTGCGGCACGGCGACACCGTGGCGCGCCTCGGCGGCGACGAATTCGCCGTACTCGCCGAAGACATCGCCGGCGAAGACCTCGCCGCGCTTATTACCCGCTTGGAGACCGCGGTCAGCCGCCCGCTGCCCAACATCGCCGTCGAGGTCACCACCAGCGTCGGCACGGTCCCCATCACCCCCACCTCCACCGACCTCGACACCCTCCTCCACCAGGCCGACCAGGCGATGTACACCGCCAAGAACCGCCGCCTCTAGCGCTCAGGCGCCCAGGTTTGTGAGGGCTTCGTCGGTGAGGCGGTAGGTGGTCCATTCGTCTTGGGGGGTGGCACCGAGGGACTTGTAGAAGTCGATCGCGGGGGTGTTCCAGTTCAGGACGGACCACTCGAGGCGTTCGTAGTTGTTCTGTACGCACTCCTGAGCGAGAGCCGTCAGCAGCGCCTTGCCCAGACCGGTCCCGCGGGCGTCGGGCCGGACGAACAGGTCTTCGAGGTAGATCCCGTGCACGCCGCGCCAGGTGGAGAAGCTGAGGAACCACAGCGCACACCCGACCACTTCGCCCTCGTGCTCAGCCACATGGCAGAACACCGCCGGCGTCTCGCCGAACAACGCCGCCGTCAGCTGCGAGGCGGTCAGGTGGCACTCCTCCGGAGCACGCTCGTACGCCGCCAGCGCATGCACCAGCTCCACGATCACCGGAACGTCCTCGACGCGTGCCCGCCGGATCCTCTCGTCCTTCGTCATGGCCCAATCCTCCACCAGGCGAAGCTCGGGATCAGTCGCTGGTGACCTTCGACAGCGTGCGGCGGATGTATTCGGCGGTGTCGATGCGGCCGAGTTCACGGTCGACGAGGTTGGACACGTCCTCGCGGTCGGGCTCCCAGTTCTCCAGGCGGTTGTTCGCCAGCGCGTCGCTGACCCGTTGTTTCTGCTCGTCGTCGAGCTGTTCGAACAGTTCCGGCCACCGCTGTGCGTAGCGGCACGGTTCGTACGGCATGGTGTGACTCCCCGGTAGCGAGCAATTCGGGCCAGCCTAGCGAACCGTCACCGGCGGGCGAAGATCCCGAGCGCGTCGTAGGCGATCCAGGAGCCTGTGTCCTTGAACAGTTCGAGGACGTTGACTCCGGACCGGAACAGCGCCTTCGGCAACGGCATCTCGACGTACGACGGTTTCAGCGGCGACCCCGGATAGGTACTGTCGGCAATCGTCGAACCCTTGGTCGCACCATTGGCGAACGCAACTCGCCCGACCTCGACACCGTTCACCGACAGCACCGCCGACGCCGCGAGGCTGGCATGACTGTCGATCAGCCAGAGCGCGAGGTCAAGATCCTGCGACGGCGCGGCGGAGAGTTCGAAGCGGAACGTCGCCCGGTGGTTCTTCGAGCCGGCCCACTTGTCGGCCGGCCCCGGGAGCAGGTACGACCAGTCGGCGGACGGTGTCGACGTCCCGAACGTGTAGTCGACGTCCGACGGGAACCGGGTCGGATACTCGGCGTACCCCTTCGGCGACAGGGCGAGCTCGGAGCCCTTACCGTCGAACACACCGACAGTCGCGACCGGCGTACCGGAGATCGTCACCGATGTCAGGTTGGCCACACCAGCGGCGGCGGACGATCCCGATCGGTTGCCCGCGGCATCCACCGTGACGACGGAGTACGACCGCGTGACCCCGTCGAACCCGAGACCGCGATGGACAAAATGCGGATAGACGGTCTTGCCAACGAGTTCACCGTCGGCGTAGACGGCGTAGTGGTCGACGACGGTTGCCCACGACACCGGCTTCCAGTCGAGGGTGACGATGCGGATGCCGCCGGTGCCGTGCAGGCCGGTGATGGCGGGTGGGCGCGTCACAATTCCTCCAGGCGGGGGTCGGTGGCGGGCGTGCGGAAGCGGGCCAGGACGTTCGGCTGCGCGTTCGCGTCGGCCTGGATGTACGGGAAGTTCACGAACTCGGTGGTGAGCTCGGTGCGGGTCATCGTGCTGTACACGTAGCCCCGCCGCGCGTTGTAGAGCTTGATGTTCGGGTGCTGCAGCCAGTCCTTCGCGTAGGAGTCGGTGTCGACGCCGTCGCCGTTCGAACCGACCGAGGAGCACACCAGCTCGACGCCGACCGTGCGGGCGTCGAGTTGGAGCTCCGAGGCCACGTGCCGGTGAATGTCTCCGGTGAGCATCACCGACGTCCCGGCGGCGCGCATCGCCTCGAGGACGCGGCGCCGGTTCGCCGGGTACCCGTCCCACTGTTCGGTGCGATCGTCGGTCACCGGCGTCAGTACGACACCGCCCGCGAGGATGTTCCACGGCGTCCGCGACGTGCGCAGACCGTCGTACAGCCAGGTCTCCTGCTCGCTACCCATGATCGTTCGCTGCTCGGACACGCGGTCGGCCTCGTCGACCGGCAGCGGATCGCGGTACTGACGGGTGTCGAGGAGATGCACGCGGGCCAGCGAGCCGACGTCGTACCTCCGGTAGATGCGCCCGTCCGGACCTTGCGGGAGGCTGTCGAGGGCGAGCGGGGCGTTCTCGTAGTACGCGCGGTATGCGACGGCGCGGCGATGGACGAAGAGCTCGGGCGGTACGCCGTACAGCGAGTTGGCGGCGCCGTAGTTGTTCTGTACCTCGTGGTCGTCCCAGACCATGAACCACGGCGCGGCGGCATGCGCCGCCTGGAGATCGGGTTCGCTCTTGAACAGGCCGTAGCGCAGCCGGTACTGCTCGAGCGTCTCGATCTCGACACCGTGCTCCGGCCCGACCGTGACACCCTCGCGCCAGAGGTTGTCACCGGCAACGATCCCGTACTCGTAGATGTAGTCGCCGAGGAAGAAGACCGCGTCCGGAGCGCGCCGGGCGATGTCGCGATGCGCGGTGAAGTAGCCGTGGTACCACGCCTGACAGGACGCGGTCGCGAACGTGAAGCGATCGCCCACCGTCGGCAACGTCCTGGTGCGGCCGACCGGACTCACCTGGGTGCCGATGCGGAACCGGTAGAAGTACTCGCGCCCCGGCCGAAGGCCGCGCACTTCCGGATGGACGGCGTGCGCGAGCTCGGGCGAGGCGATCGCGAGCCCACGCCGTACGACGCGGCGGAACTGACTGTCCTCGGCGACCTCGTACTGCACCGGAACGTCATGTTTCGGCATTCCGCCGTGGCCGTCGGTAGCAAGGGGTTCCGGCGCGAGACGGGTCCACAGTACGAACCCGTCGGAGCGGGGATCGCCCGACGCGACCCCGAGGCCGAAAGCGTTGTCCGGGAGCGGATGGGCAGGGGTGGCATCGGCGGCCGGCGGCGCGGAGATACCGAGCGTGACCGAGGCGGCGCTGAGGCCGGTGAGCTGTAGGAAGGTACGACGGGACGGCACGGGCGGGCTCCGTTCCTGAGGCAGGATCATGAGATCCGCCATATTCTTACGTAAGGAGGCTGCGTTACGTAAGACCTTGACCGCGCCTTACCGGGCCCTCGACAGGCATTCAGCACTGGCATCGCTGAATCCCTGCGCAGATCTGTGTTGGATTTCGCAGTCCGCGCGCGGGATTTTGGATACATGGCAGCAGACACGAACACAACCCGCCGGATCGGTGACGTCGAGGTGTCCGCGATCGGTCTCGGCGGCATGCCGATGTCGATCGAGGGCCGCCCCGACGAGGACCGGTCCATCGCGACCATCCACGCCGCGCTGGACGCCGGCATCACCCTGATCGACACCGCGGACGCGTACCACCTGACCGCGACCGACGTCGGTCACAACGAGAGCCTGATCGCCAAGGCGCTGGCGTCGTACGGCGGCGACACCTCGAACGTGCTGGTCGCGACCAAGGGCGGCCACCTGCGCCCCGGCGACGGCAGCTGGACGCTCGACGGCTCTCCGAAGCACATCGCCGAGGCCTGCGAGGCCTCGCTGAAGCGGCTCGGCGTCGACGCGATCGGGCTGTACCAGTTCCACCGGCCGGACCCGAAGGTCCCGTACGCGGAGTCGATCGGCGCGATCCGCGACCTGCTCGACGCGGGCAAGATCCGGCTGGCCGGCATCTCCAACGCGAACCCGGAGCAGATCACGCAGGCCAACGAGATCCTCGGCGGCCGACTGGTCTCGGTGCAGAACCAGTTCTCCCCGGCGTTCCGCTCCAGCGAGCCCGAGCTCGAGCTGTGCGACGAGCTCGGTATCGCGTTCCTGCCCTGGTCCCCGCTCGGCGGCATCTCCCGCGCCGGTGACCTCGGCAGCCAGCACCCCGCGTTCCACGAGCTGGCCGCGGAGCTCGGCATCTCCCCTCAGCGCCTCACCCTGGCCTGGATGCTCGCCAAGTCGCCGTACGTCATCCCGATCCCCGGCTCCAGCCGCCCGGAAACGATCCGCGACTCCTACGCCGCGGTCGACCTGACCCTCACCCCCGACCAGGTCGCAACCCTCGATGCCGCCTGACCCAAACCTGCGCCGCCCCGGGCACCGTGGTGGGTGCCCGGGGCGCAGTGGGTCAGCAGAGGTCGAGGCGGTTGAACTCGTAGGTTGCGTAGTCGGGGATCGTGTGGATCGTGGTGTCCGCAGGGACCAAGACGCTGTACCTGGGACCCCAGAAGTGGACCTTGGCGTTGTTCGTCTGATGGTTGCGGACGGCCAGGGCGTTGATGAAGTTCGAGAGCGAGCGGGTGTCGCACTTGAACAGGTGGAAGACGCTGTGCCTGCCGTCGCCTTGACCGACCGACACACAGGCGATTCCTCGTGCCAGTGAGCAGGCGACCAGCTCCGCGTTCCGGTCGGCGCTCGCCACGTTCCGTCGGACCCATTCACCCGAGAACAACGGGTAGATCTGTGGCGTCCAGGCAGCCGGGCCGACTGTCGCGTCCGGTGCCGGCGGCGCTGCGTGTGCCTGTGTCTGTGCCGCCAGCGGAATCAGGACCGCCGTGGCGATCAGCGACAGGATCATCGCGGTCGTGCGTTGTCTGATGCGGTGCACATTCATGTGAACCCCCAAGTAGTTGCAGGCTGATATGTCACCGGCATCACATCAGCCGTCACTTTCAGTCCGCTTTCAACGTCGAGCCGGGCCTCACGAGCCGACCGGCATACTGCGGGATCCAGGGGCGTTGAGAGTCGTATGGAAGACATGCGGGCGCTCAGTTACGGGCTTGGGCAGCAGTACTTCGAGGAGCGGGACTACCGGGGTGCGATCCGGGCGTTGCGGCCGGTGGTGGAGGAGACGCCGGAGGATGTCGGGACGCGGTTGTTGCTGGCGCGGGCCTACTATCACGCGGCGTTGCTGAAGCCCGCCGAGGAGCATCTGCTCGAGGTGATCCGGCGTGAGCCGACCGAGTACTACGCGCACTTGATGCTGGCGCGGACGCTCGAGCGGCAGTCGCGCGCCGACGAGGCCGGCAAGCACCGGCGGATCGCCGCCGCCCTCACCGGCGACGAGTCGTTCCTCGACACCGCTACCGTCCGTACAACAACGGAAGCCCCTGAGTGACCACAGCCGGCGGAATGCTCGGCGAGCCGTCGCTGTTGGAGCAAGTAGAGTAGTTTAACAGTGAACTACTGATCGAGGAGGACGGATGCAGTTCGGCGTGTTCACTGTCGGGGACGTGACCGAGGACCCGACCACCGGGACCACGGTGTCCGAGCACGAGCGGATCAAGAACATGGTCCGGATCGCGCTGAAGGCCGAAGAAGTCGGGCTGGACGTGTTCGCCCAAGGGGAGCACCACAACCCGCCGTTCGTGCCGTCGTCGCCGACGACGCAACTGGCGTACGTCGCAGCGCAGACGTCGAAGATCATCCTGTCCACCTCGACGACGCTGATCACCACCAACGACCCGGTGAAGATCGCCGAGGACTACGCGATGCTGCAGCACCTGGCCGACGGCCGGGTGGACCTGATGATGGGTCGCGGCAACACCGGCCCGGTGTACCCCTGGTTCGGCCAGGACATCCGCAACGGCATCGCCCTCGCCATCGAGAACTACGCGCTGCTGCGCCGCCTCTGGCGTGAGGACGTCGTCGACTGGGAGGGCAAGTTCCGGACGCCACTGCAGGGCTTCACGGCGACGCCGCGGCCGCTGGACGGCGTGCCGCCGTTCGTGTGGCACGGGTCGATCCGGTCACCCGAGATCGCCGAGCAGGCGGCGTACTACGGTGACGGCTTCTTCCACAACAACATCTTCTGGCCGATGTCGCACACCAAGCGGATGGTCCAGCTGTACCGGCAGCGCTTCGAGCACTACGGCCACGGCGCCGCGGACCAGGCGATCGTCGGACTCGGCGGTCAGGTCTTCATGCGGAAGAACTCGCAGGACGCGATGCGGGAGTTCCGGCCGTACTTCGACAACGCGCCGGTGTACGGACACGGGCCGTCGCTGGAGGATTTCAGCCGCGAGACGCCGCTGACCGTGGGCAGTCCGCAGCAGGTCATCGAGCGGACGCTGACGTTCCGCGAGCACGTCGGCGACTACCAGCGGCAACTGTTCCTGATCGACCACGCCGGCCTGCCGCTCAAGACCGTACTGGAGCAGCTGGACATCCTCGGCGAGGAGGTCGTTCCGGTGCTGCGCAAGGAGTTTGCCGCCCTGAAGCCGGCCCATGTCCCGGACGCGCCGACCCACGCCGCACTGAAGGCCGCGGCCGAGCGGGCGCGCGCGCTGGAGACCGTCGACGAACCGATCGAGGCCGTGCAGAGGACGACCCGATGAGCGAGAAGGTCATCGCCGTCGTGACGGCCGGGCTGACGACGCCGTCGTCGTCCCGGCTGCTCGCCGACCAGCTGGCCGCGGCGGTTCGGGACGAGCTGTCCGCACGCGGGATCGAGTCTCGGATCGAGTTCATCGAAGTCCGCGACCACGCCCACGATCTGACGAACAACCTGCTCACCGGCTTCCCGTCGGCCGCGCTGCGCGAGGTCCTCGACACGGTGACGAGCGCGGACGCCCTGATCGTGGTGAGCCCGACGTTCAGCGCGTCGTACTCGGGTCTGTTCAAGATGTTCTTCGACGTACTCGACGACCAGGCACTGGCCGGCAAGCCGGTGCTGCTGGGCGCGACCGGTGGCACCGAGCGGCACTCGCTGGTGCTGGAGTTCGCCCTGCGGCCGCTGTTCGCCTACCTGAAGGCGCTGCCGGTCCCCACCGGGGTGTACGCCGCCTCGACCGACTGGGGTCCGAACGCGGCCGGCCTGCGCCCGCGGATCGCACAGGCGGCCGGCGAGCTCGTGGCGGCGCTGGAGCACGAAACGCCGACCCAGGCCGACCCGTTCACCAACCCGACCTCGTTCGAGGACCTGCTCAACGGGTAGCGCCACGCTCGGAGATCAGCAAGGCGATCCCGTCGAGGATCCGCTCCAGGCCGAACGTCAAGGCGTGCGCCGGGTCGATCACCGACTGGAAGTGTTCGCCGACCGACGTGCCGACCCGGGACGCGACCGGGAAATGCGTCCCGGCCATCACCGTGTTCAGGGTCGGCGCGATCTGCCGCCACCACTCCTCGTCCGACAGCCCGGAGTCGCGCTGGACGCGGAGCTGCTCCGCGCCGGCGCGCGCCGTGCCCTGGACGTGGGTGAGCACGAGCGTCAAGGCCGAATCCATCTCGACGTCGGTCAGCCCCAGCCCGTCCAGCGGCCGCAACTCGATGTCGTACTTGCGCGTGATGTTCGGCCCGAGCGCCGTCCGCATCGTCGGCACCTCGTGGATCCACGGGTGCGCGACGAACACGTCCCAGTTGCGCCGCGCGATGAACTCCAGCGCACCACGCCAGTCCCCGCCTTGCCGTAGCGGCTCGTCCGCGTCGGCGTACAGCTCGCCGTACACCTGGTCAAACATCAGGTCGGTCAGCTCACCCTTGCCGGGGACGTGCGTGTAGAGCGACATCGTGCCGACCTTCAGCCGGTCGGCGACCATCCGCATCGAGAGCGCGTCGAGCCCGGACGCGTCCGCGAGCTCGATCGCCGCGTCGACGATCGCGCGCACCGTCAGACCGGAGCGGCCGGCTTTGGTGTGACTGCCCCAGAGCAGCGCCAGACTGCGCGCCGGATCGGGCACCGCCGCCTTCCTACCCGCCACTCGAAACCTTCCTCCGCGCCTCGCCGTCGGCTGCATCCTACCCGAGCCGTACAATGTACGGTACATTCTACGGCTCAACCCGAGCGAGAGGTGGGAAGTGACTGCGGAACGAGTGATCGAGGCCGTCGACGTCCGGAAGAACTACCGGGGCGGTACGGAGGGTGCGGGGCTGAACGGCTTCGACCTGGAGGTCACGGCCGGCACGGTGACGGGTCTGCTCGGCCCGAACGGCGCCGGCAAAACGACGGCGGTGCGGATCCTGTCCACGCTGCTGCAGATGGATTCCGGTACGGCGACGATCGCGGGGTACGACGTCAGCCGGCAAGGAGCGGAGGTACGACGGCGGATCGGACTGGTCGGGCAGTACGCCGCGGTGGACGAGATCCTCACCGGGCGGCAGAACCTGGTGCTGTTCGGGCGGCTCAACCACCTGGGCCACGCGGCGGCGGTGCGGAAGGCGGACGAGCTGCTCGAGCGGTTCAGCCTGACCGAGGCGGCAGGCCAGGCGGTGAGCAAGTACTCCGGCGGCATGCGCCGGCGGCTCGACCTGGCCGCGAGCCTGATCGTCGCGCCGCGGGTGTTGTTCGTGGACGAGCCGACGACCGGGCTGGATCCGGCCGGTCGGCTCGAGGTGTGGTCCGCCGTACGGCAGTTGGTCGACGGCGGTACGACGGTGTTGCTGACGACGCAGTACCTGGAGGAGGCGGATCAACTGGCTAACCGGATCTCGATGCTCAAGGCGGGCAAGGTGGTCGCGGAAGGAACGCCCGACCAGCTGAAGACGGAACTCGGATCGGACTGGCTGGATCTCGTCCTCGCGGATCCGGCTGAGGTGCCGCGGGTGGTCCAACTGGCCGCGCGCCTGGCCGACGGAGAGGTCCGCGTGCAGGACGTCAAGGTCAGCGTGCCGGTGAAGGACCGGACCAAGGCGCTCGTGCAGATGGCAAACTCGTTGCACGAGGCAAACATCGAACCGGAGGACATCACGTTACGGCGACCGACCCTCGACGAAGTGTTCCTGCAACTGACCGGGGCGGCAGCATGAACGGGCTCGGCTGGGCGCTCGCGGACAGCTGGACGATCGCGCGGCGGACGTTGACGCACTGGCGGATGCAGCCGGGCCTCGTGCTGTTCCAGTGGTTCTTCCCGGTGCTGATGCTGTTGATGTTCGGCGGGTTGCTCGGCGGCGCGATGCAGACGCCGGCGGATTCGTCGTACTACGAGTTGCTGGTGCCCGGGATCTTCGCGCTGGCGATGCTGTTCGGGTTGGAGGGCACGATGACCGCGGTGACGACGGATGTCTCGAAGGGGGTGACCGATCGGTTCCGGTCGCTGCCGATGAGTTCGACAGCGGTGGTGCTCGGCCGCTGTATCGCGGACATGCTCGACTCGGTGGTGACGCTGGCCGTGCTCGTCGCCACCGGGCTCGTGCTCGGCTGGCGGTGGCACGAAGGGATGCCGGCCGCGCTGGCCGCGTTCGGATTGCTGTTGCTGCTGCGGTTTGCGTTGCTGTGGGTGGGGATCTTCATCGGCCTGTCGGTGAGGAATGCACAGAGCGTGACGATGGTGCAGGTGCTGGTCTGGCCGGTCGGCTTCCTGTCCAGCGCGTTCGTCGCGACGTCCACGATGCCGGACTGGCTGGGCACGATCGCCCAGTGGAACCCGTTGTCGGCCACGGCCACCGCGTCGAGGAATCTCTTCGGCAACCCGGACCCGTCGGCGACTGCCACCTGGATCGGCAATCACGCGGAGCTGGCCGCGATCCTCGGCCCGCTGCTGCTGGTCGCGGTGTTCCTGCCGCTGTCGGCACACCGTTTCCGCACGCTGTCGCGGTAGATCCGTGGAGGGCTGCCCGATCGGGCAGCCCTCCACCGGGCGTCACGGCGTCAGCTGGCCGCCGTTGACCTCGATGATCTGACCGGTGACGTACGACGCCATCCGCTCGGAGGCGAGGAACAAAATGGTGCCGACACACTCGTGCGGCGTGCCGGTGCGACCCATCGGAATGCCGGCGAGCATGGCCTGCATCTGGGCGTCGGCGGTGTGCCGCTCGTGGAACGGAGTCTTGATCACGCCCGGGGCGATCGCGTTCACCCGGATCCCCTCGGGCGCCAGTTCCTTGGCCAGGCCGCGGGTGAAGGTGCTGACCGCGCCCTTCGACGTGGCGTAGACGACCGACCCGCCGGCGCCGCCGGTGCGCGCGGCGATCGAGGTGACGTTCACGATCGACCCGCCGCCCTGTCCGCGGAACACCGGCACGATCCGCCGGCTGAGCGCGAACACCGAGGTCAGGTTGACGTCCAGGATCCGGTGGAACTCCTCGTCGGTGACGTCCGCGATCGCCGACCGGTTGACCAGGTCACCGGCGTTGTTCACGAGGACGTCGATCCGCCCGTGCTGGGCGAGTACCTCGTCGACGAACGCGCCCGCCGCGGCCGGGTCGGCCAGATCCGCCTGGTGCAGGGTCGCCGTACCGCCCGCGGTCTGCACTGCGCCGACCGTGTGCTTCGCACCCTCCTCATTGCGGTGGTAATGCAGCGCGACCGTCGCCCCGGTCTCCGCGAAGCCGACTGCGGCCGCGGCCCCGATCCCGCTGCTGGCCCCGGTGACCACCACGACCTGATCCCTGAAATCCAGATATGCCATGCGCCCTATCCTCTCCCGCCGGGCCGTGGGTCTGCGCGGGGGAACGCGCCGGAGGACGGGATCGCGGGACGGCGGCAGGAGTATTTTCGATGGATGGGATATGCGCTCGGGGAGCTGGCGCTGCGGCGGTGGCGGACTGGTGACGCGTTGCGGCTGGCCGCGGCGCACGACGATCCGGAGATGGTGCATCAGGGTGGGATCGTCGACCGCGCGTCGGCGGTCGACTGGATCGGGCGGGTCGCGGACCTCGACAACGGGCATGTGTACGCCGTTGCGGACGCCGACGACCACCCGGTCGGCTGTGTCGGCGTGACCAACATCGACCGGCACCGGGTCGGCTGGACGTGGTACTGGACGCTCGCCGAGGTACGCGGCCACGGCGTCGCCCGGGACGCTCTGCGCGCGCTCGCGGACTGGGCGCACCACGACGCCGGGCTGTACCGCCTGGAGCTCGGTCACCGGCTGAACAACCCGGCGTCCTGCGCGGTCGCCGCAAACGCCGGCTTCCTCAGTGAAGGCGTCGAACGTCAGCGCCTCGCGTACGACGGCAGCCGGTACGACGTGGAGCGGCACGCGCGTCTCGTCACGGACCCGCTGACGCCGCCGGAGCGCCCGGTGACCGTCAGAGCGTGAGCTTCGGGTGCCGGTTGACGTCCTTGTAGAGCAGGTACCGGAACCGGCCCGGCCCGCCCGCGTAACAGGCCTGCGGACAGAACGCCCGCAGCCACAGGAAGTCGCCTTCCTGCACCTCGACCCAGTCCTTGTTCAGCAGGTACACCGCCTTGCCCTCGAGGACGTACAGCCCGTGCTCCATCACGTGCGTCTCCGGGAACGGGATCACCCCGCCCGGCTCGAAGGTGACGATGTTGACGTGCATGTCGTGCCGGACGTCGTCGGGGTCCACGAATCGCTGCGTCTTCCAGCGGCCCTCGGTGTCCGGCATCTCGCGGCCCTCGACATCGGCCTCGTTGGTAATCAGCGCGGGCGGTACGTCGATCCCGTCGATCCGCTCGTACGCCTTCCGGATCAGGTGGAACGTGACCACTTCGTCACTGGTGTTCCGCACGGTCCAGTCGCCGCCGGGCGGCAGATACGCGTATCCGCCCTCGGTCAGCGTGTGCTTCTCGCCGGCGACGGTGAGCACAAGATTGCCTGAGACAACGAACAGCACGGCCTCGGCGGCCGGGTCGGTCTCGGGCTTGTCGCTGCCACCGCCGGGACCGACCTCGACGATGTACTGCGAGAACGTCTCCGCGAACCCGGACAACGGCCGCGCGATCACCCACAACCGGGTGTCGTCCCAGAACGGCAGCCGGCTGGTGACGATGTCGCGCATGGTTCCGCGCGGCAGGACGGCGTACGCCTCGGTGAAGACCGCGCGGTCGGTGGTGAGGTCGGTCTGCGGGGGCAGTCCGCCCCGCGGGGCGTAGTAACTCATCGTTCTCCTCGGGTCAGCAGGCGGCCGCGCGGTTCGGCGGCGATGTCGACGCGGCGGCCGCGCAACCAGGTACTCCGGACCACACCGGTCAGCGTGCGTCCGTCGTACGGCGTGATGGCGTTCTTGTGCTGGAGTTGCCGCGCGTCGACGGTGAAGGTCTCGTCCGGGGCGAAGACGCACAGGTCGGCGTCGTACCCAACCTTGACGGCGCCCTTGGTGCTGAGACCGGTCTGCGCGGCCGGGGCGGCGGCCATCCAGCGGACCACGTCGGTCAGCGTGAAGCCGCGGCGGCACGCCTCGGTCCAGACCGCGGCGAGGCCGAGTTGCAGCGAGGCGATGCCGCCCCAGGCCGTGGCGAAGTCGCCGGTATCGAGCTGCTTCAGGTCAACGGTCGATGGTGAGTGGTCGGACACGACCTGGTCGATCGTGCCGCCGCGGAGCCCCTCCCAGAGCACGTCGCGGTTGGCGGCCTCACGGATCGGCGGGCAGCACTTGTACTGCGTCGCGCCGTCGGGGATGTCCTCGGCGGCGAAGGTCAGGTAATGCGGGCAGGTCTCGGCCGTGATCCGCACGCCGTCGGATCGGGCGGCGGCGATCAACGGGAGGACCTCGACGCTGGACACGTGCAGGATGTGGACGCGACAGCCGGTGCGGCGGGCGAGGTCGACGACCTGGGCGACGGCCTCGTTCTCGGCGGATCGCGGGCGGGACTCGAGGAAGGCCCGGTAGCTCGCGCCTGCCGGTGCGGTCGCTGTGTCGATGCGGTGTGCGTCCTCGGCATGGACGATCAGCAACCCGTCGAAGGAGGCGATCTCGCGCATCGCCGCGGCCAACTGCGCGGCGTCGAGCGGCGGGAACTCGTCGACGCCCGAGTGCAGCAGGAAGCATTTGTAGCCGAAAACGCCGGCGTCGTGCAGCGGCCGCAGGTCGTGCAGGTTGCCCGGTATTGCGCCGCCCCAGAAGCCGATGTCGACGTACGCCTGGGTCTCGGCGGTCTTCCACTTCAGCGTGAGCGCGGCGACGTCACATGTCGGCGGGATGCTGTTGAGCGGCATGTCGACAATCGTGGTCACGCCACCTGCGGCCGCAGCCCTGGTCGCGGAGGTGAAGCCCTCCCAGTCGGTCCGGCCGGGGTCGTTCACGTGGACGTGCGAGTCGACCAGACCGGGCAGCAGGACCTCGCCGTCGTCCAGCTGAAGCTCCTCCGCGGCGTCGAGCGTGGCGTCGTACGGCGCGATCTCGGCGATCCGCCCGTCCTGGACGCCGACGGCAGCGGCCTGCTCCCCGGCGTCGCGGACCACCCGCCGGGCGCGCACCACGAGATCCAGACGACTCATGCGATGCCTCTCTGCCTAGCTGTCATCGTAAGGTGATCGGCCGCGATCCGTTCCCCGAGTTGTTCGAGGAGGGGGCGTGGTTCGGCGATGCACCGCTCGACGTCAGGCTCGACGTCGGTCAAGGCGTAGGCCGCCTCGATGCCGCTGGCTTGTAGCTGGTCGGGCTTCAAACGGTTGACTCCGCAGACCGCGACCACGGGGATTCCACCCGCCGCCGCAGCCACTCCGGCGACGGCCTTTCCGTGCAGCGTCTGGTCGTCCAGGGCGCCTTCGCCGGTGATGATCAGGTCGGCGTCGGCGATCTGTTCGCGAAAGCCGACCATCTCCAGGACCAGCTCGATCCCCGGCCGCAGCTCGGCGTCGAGCAGGGCGAGGGCCGCGAATCCGACCCCACCGGCCGCACCGGCGCCCGGTGTGTCGCGGAGGTCGCGGTCGGTTGCCCGTGCGACCGCCTCCGCCCACTCGGTCAGCGCTGCGTCCAACGCGGCCACCTGCTGCGGATCGGCGCCCTTCTGCGGGCCGTACACGGCAGCAGCGCCGCGTGGCCCGGTCAGCGGATTGTCCACATCGCACGCGACCACAACGCGTACGCCGTCGAGCCGTCGCCGCAGTGCGGCGAGGGGTACGTCGTTTTCCGGAACATTTCCGCCACGGAGTGCCACATTGTTTCCGGAAGCCAGCGCCTGAACCAGGCCACGGCCGCCGTCCGTAGCGGCACTACCACCGATCCCCAGCACGATGTGGCGGCATCCGGCGTCCACCGCCGCAGCGATCACTTCGCCCGTGCCGTACGACGTCGCGCTGAGCGGCGCCGGGACACCGCCGGGAAGCCGGACCAACCCGGAGACGTCCGCGAGCTCGACCACCGCGGTATCGCCACGGCGGGCGTACCCGGTCCGGACCGCCTCCAGAGTGGGGCCCGAGGCAACGACCGGGACGAAGGTGGAACCGGCGGCAACGGCGGCGGCGAGCGTACCGTCACCGCCGTCGGCCACCGGGACCGCGACCACGGTCGCCTCGGGGTGAACTCGTCGTACCCCGAGGCCGACCGCGTCCGCGACCTCCGCGCTCGTCAACGTGCCCTTGAACTTGTCCGAGGCAACAACCACGCGCACGAGTCAGTCCAGCAGGGCGAGAGCGGTCGGCGCATCCGCCGGCGAGACGGCCAGGTCCTCGAACTCGATCACGTTGTCGATCTCGACCCCCATCGACACGTTGGTGACCCGCTCCAGGATGATCTCGACGACCACCGGGACCTGATGCTCGACCATCAGCTTCTTCGCCTGCTCGAGGGCCGGCAGAATCTCGTCGGGTTCGCTCACCCGCAGCGCCTTGCAGCCCAGGCCTTCCACGACCTTCACATGGTCCACGCCGTACCCGTTGACCTCTGGGCTGTTGATGTTCTCGAAAGACAGCTGCACGCAGTAGTCCATGTCGAAGTTGCGCTGCGCCTGGCGGATCAGGCCGAGGTAGGAGTTGTTCACCACGACGTGGATGTACGGGATGTTGAACTGCGCACCGACCGCCAGCTCCTCGATCAGGAACTGGAAGTCGTAGTCACCCGACAGCGCGACCACCGTGCTGTCCGGATCCGCGACCGCCACGCCCAGCGTTGCCGGGACGGTCCACCCGAGCGGACCTGCCTGGCCGGCGTTGATCCAGTGCCGCGGACGGTACACGTGCAGCATCTGCGCCGCCTGGATCTGCGACAACCCGATCGTGCTGACGTACCGCACGTCCGGCCCGAACGCCCGGTTCATCTCCTCGTACACCCGCTGCGGCTTGATCGGCACCGCGTCGAAGTGCGTCTTGCGCTGCAGCGTCGTACGACGCTCCCGACACTCGGCCGCCCACGCCGTACGGTCGGGCAACCGTCCCGCCGCACCCCACTCACGCGCCACCTCGACGAAGACCTCCAGCGCCGCTCGCGCGTCCGACACGACTCCGTAGTCCGGTGCGAATACCCGCCCGATCTGCGTCGGCTCGATGTCGACATGGACGAATTTCCGCTCACCGCGATACACATCCAGGCCGCCGGTGTGCCGGTTCGCCCAGCGGTTCCCGATCCCGAGGACCAGATCCGAGGCGAGCAGCGTGGCGTTCCCGTACCGGTGTGAGGTCTGCAGCCCGACCATGCCCGCGCTCAGCGGATGGTCGTCCCCGATCGCGCCCCATCCCATCAACGTCGGCACGACGGGGATACCGGTCAGCTCGGCGAACTCGACGAGCAGGTCCGCGGCGTCGGCGTTGATGATGCCGCCGCCCGCGACCATCAGCGGGTGCTCGGCGGCCGCCAGCATCGACAGCACCTTCTCCGCCTGCGCGCGGGTGGCCGCCGGGCGGGAGACCGGCAGCGGCTCGTAGGTCTCGATGTCGAAGTCGATCTCGGCGAGCTGCACGTCCAGCGGCAGGTCGATCAGCACCGGCCCCGGACGGCCCTCGCGCATCACCTGGAACGCCTTCTGGAAGGTGCCCGGGACCTGCGCGGCCTCCATCACAGTGACCGCCCACTTCGCCACCGGCTTCGCGATCGACGCGATGTCGACGGCCTGGAAGTCCTCCTTGTGCAGCTTCGCGACCGGCGCCTGGCCGGTGATGCACAGGATCGGGATCGAGTCCGCCGACGCGGAGTACAGCCCGGTGATCATGTCGGTCCCGGCCGGTCCCGACGTACCGATGCAGACGCCGATGTTGCCGGCCCGCGCCCGGGTGTAGCCCTCGGCCATGTGCGACGCGGCCTCGACGTGCCGCGCGAGCACGTGCTTGATCCCGCCGTGCGCACGGATCGCGCTGTAGAACGGGTTGATCGCGGCACCGGGCAGCCCGAACGCCTGCGTCGACCCCTCCTTCTCCAGGATCAGGACCGCGGCGTCGACCGCGCGCATCCTGGTCATCAGCCGGCCGCCTTGCCGGACAGCCGCTCGACGCCGCGGAGCAGGGCCGAGTGGTCGAGACCGCCGTCGCCGTTCGCCCGGGCGGAGGCGACCAGCTGCGCGACCAGGGCACCGAGCGGTACGACGACCCCCGCCTCCCGCGCGGCGGCGGTGACGATGCCCATGTCCTTGTGGTGCAGGTCGATCCGGAAGCCCGGCTCGAAGGAGCGCGACAGCATGTTCTCCTTCTTCTGGTTCAGAACGGCGGATCCGGCCAGGCCGCCGCCGAGGACCTCGAGCGCGGCCAAGGTGTCGACGCCGTACGCCTCCAGGAACACGACGGCCTCGGAGACCGCCTGGATGTTCGCGGCGACGATCAGCTGGTTGGCCGCCTTCACCGTCTGGCCGGAACCGCTCGGACCGACGTGGACGACGGTCTTGCCGACGACGTCGAACAGCGGCTTGGCGACCGCGAAGTCGTCCGCGTCGCCGCCGACCATGATCGAAAGCGCGGCGTTCTTGGCGCCCGCCTCACCACCGGAGACCGGGGCGTCGAGCATCCGGAAACCGAGCGCCCGCGCCTGCTCGGCGAGCTGCTGCGTGACATCGGGACGGATGCTCGAGAAGTCGATGATCAGCGTGCCGGTCTCGGCCGTCCGGAAGACGCCCTCCTCGCTCTCCAGCACGTCCTGCACGTCGGGTGAGTCGGGCACCATCACGCAGATCACGTCGGCGCCCTTGACCGCGTCGGCGACCGAGCTCGCGGCCCGGCCGCCGGCGGCGACCAGCGCCTCGGCGCGCTCCCGGCTGCGGTCCAGGCCGGCCACGGTGTGGCCGGCGTTGGCGAGGTGGACGGCCATCGGGTTGCCCATGATGCCGAGGCCGATGAAGGCGATGTTGGTCATGATTCGTCTCCTGGAGAGATGAGCGCGGAAGATCAGCGGTGGAAGCTCAGCGGCGCTCGAACGGCAGCCAGCCGAAGCTCGCGTCGGTGGTGGTGGACGGCTTGTACTCGAGCCCGACCAGGCCGGTGTAGCCGTTCGCCTCGAGGCCGGTCAGCTGGTGGTCGAGCGGGAGCGTGCCGGTGCCGGGCTCGTTGCGGCCCGGGTGGTCGGCGATCTGCACGTGGGCGACCCGGTCGGTGTGCTCGGCGATCACCCGGTCGACGTCGTCGCCGTTGACCGCGAGGTGGTACAGATCCGCGAGCAGTCCGACGTTCGGTACGTCGTACGCGGCCTGAACGCGATCGATGACGGTCAGTGCATCGGCCGCCGTGCGCAACGGGTAGCGGTCCGCGCCGCTGACCGGCTCGACCAGCACGGTCGCGCCGATCCGGGCGGCGGCGCGAGCGGCGAGGGCGAGGTTCTCGACGGCGAGATCGTCCTGCTCCTGCTCGGCGGCGCCCTCGACCCGGTTGCCGTACAGAGCGTTGAAGCCCTGCGCGCCGAGTCGCTCGCCGATGCCGACCGTGACGTCGACGTTGTCGCGGAACTCGCTGGACCGCTTCGGCCAGGACACCAGCCCGCGGTCGCCGCCCGGCATGTCACCGGCGAAGAAGTTCAGGCCGGTCAGCCGGACCCCGGCGTCGGTGATCGCGCCGACGAACGCGTCGACCTGCCGGTCCGGCGGGACGGCCTCGACGAACGGCCACCAGAACTCGACCGCGCCGAACCCGGCTCGCCGGGCCGCCGCGGGCCGCTCGAGGAGAGGCAACTCGGTGAAGAGCAACGAGCAGTTCACCGTGTACTGCAGCTGGTGACTCATCCCGACTCCAATTTCCGCATTGTGGAACTTGATTTCTGTTCTGCGAAAGACCATAAGCTCAGCCCCGACTCGCGTCAACCGCCGACCACCGCGCCAAGCCCGCCGAGCCCACTTTGTGCACCAGATCCGTACGGCGGAGCGCTCGAAGTACGGATCTGGTGCACAAAGTGGGATCGAACGGGGTACGTACGCGGGCGCGCGCGTTGTACGTTCCTCTAAAGGAGGTCCGTCGTGTTGCTGGCTGAGTTGCTCGATGCACCCGAGCTCGGACTGCGGTTGCTGTACTCCGCGGGCGGCGTACTGGACCGGCCGATCGGGCGGCTCGTGACCACCGACCTACTGGAGCCGGGGCGCTATCTGAGCGGCGGCGAGGTGGTGCTGACCGGCCTGGTCTGGCGCCGGCAACCGGCCGACAGTGAGGTGTTCGTGGCCTCGATGGCCGGGCGCCGTGCGACCACGATCCTGGCCGGGAAGGCGCAGCTGGGCGACGTACCGGACGACCTCGTCGAGGCCTGCCGACGGCACGACGTGACGCTGATCGAGGTGCCGATCGAGATCGCGTTCGCGGACGTCACGGAGTACGTCGCGGCCGCCGGTTCGGCCGAGACCGGCGCGCGACTCTCGGCGAGCCTGGTGCGGCAACGGCAACTGTTGTCGTCGATCGCCGCCGGGCGCAGTCTGGACGAGCTCGCGGCGCGGATCTCCGCCGAGATCGGCCACGACTGCCGGGTGCTGACGCCGACCGGACGCCACGTCGTACCGGGGCCGGGTGAGCTCGACGCGGACACCGTCGACGCGGTCACCCGCAAGTTCCTCACCGCCGACCGGACGCCGGCGGTCGCGCAGACCGTCGGCGCGACGTACAGCCTGTTCCCGGTTGGATCCGGGCTCGGCAACCGGCTGACCGCATGGGTGCTGGTGATCGAGGGTGACCACAACGAGTGGTCCGGCGACCACGTCGAGGCAGTACACGAATTGTGCGCGATCGCTGCGCTGGACAGGGCTCGTCGCGACGAAGGACGGCGTGCGTTGCGCCCGCTGGTCGCGGACGCGCTGGCCCTGGTCGAGTCCGGCGCACCAGCCACCGAGGTCGCGGGCAGGTTGCGGCAGGCGGGCGCGCACTCGGAGCGGCCGATGGTCGTGGCGGTGGGCGAGCTGCGGGACGACGGGCCGAGCGAGGTTGCACTGAGCCTGCTCGAGGACGTTGCGCTGACGGTCGGTCCGGCGGTTGTCGCACCCGGCCGGGACGGGCTGCTCGTCGGCTTCCTGCCGTACACACCCGGGCTGCCCGATCTGCTTCGGCGGGCGTTCGGACGGCTCGCGCCCGGCCTCAACCGCGCGCACCTCGCGGTCGGGATCAGCGGCGAGACCGCGGTCGACGCACTGGCCGGTGCCCTCGAGGAGGCCCGGTTCGCGCAGCGGGCGGCCGGCGCCGCACGGGCGCCGGTGTCGGTGGTCACCTCCGACGAGGTCGCCTCCCATGTCCTGCTCCTCGCCACGCTGCCCGACGACGTACGGCGTACGTACAGCCATCGCGTCCTCGGAGCGGTGCTAGACCACGACCGTAAGACCCATGCCGACCTGCTCACGACGCTGCAGGCCTTCCTCGCCTGCTCGTGCTCCTGGACCCGGACCGCCGAGACGCTGCATCTGCACGTCAACACCGTTCGCTACCGGATCGAACGCGTTGAGCAACTGACCGGACGCGATCTGTCGAGCCTCGAGGACCGGGTGGACGTGTTTCTGGCGCTCAAATCGCTGTGATTGTGTGATCACACAAAACGGGCCGTTCTCCGGCAGTTCATCTTCGGAGGTTCACCGGGTGCAATCCGCGCTCCGCTGAGCCGATGCTCGGGTGCAGATCGAATCACCGCACCGCCCCCCAGCAGCCGAGGAGCGTGTCCCGATGAAGGCAGTTCTCCGCCCGAGCCGACGTACCGGCCGGCACCCCGTCGACCAGGTGCTCCCGCCCGGCAAGCTGGCCGTGTACGGCGCCCAGCACGTGCTCGCCTTCTACGCCGGTGCGGTGATCGTGCCGATCCTGCTCGCGAACGCGATCGGGCTCACCACCGAGCAGTTGATCCACCTGATCAACGCGGACCTGTTCACTTGCGGGATCGCCTCGATCATCCAGTCGGTCGGCTTCTGGAAGGTCGGCGTCCGGCTGCCGCTGCTCCAAGGCGTCACGTTCACGGCGGTCTCGCCGATGATCGCGATCGGTCTCGCGGCCGGCGGCGGGACGAACGGCCTGCTGGTGATCTACGGCGCCGTCCTGGTCGCGGGCCTCGCGACATTCTTCATCGCGCCGTACTTCAGCCGGCTGATCCGGTTCTTCCCGCCGGTCGTGACCGGCTCGGTGATCACAATCATCGGTCTCGCGCTACTGCCGGTCGCGGCCGGGGACGCGGTCGGCGGGGCCGGTCCGACCGCGGACCCCTCGAGCGGCAAGAACATGGCGTACGCGCTCGGCACGCTCGGGCTGATCGTGCTGATCCAGCGGGTCTTCAAAGGCTTCCTCGCGACCATCGCGGTGCTGATCGGCCTGGTCGTCGGGACATTGGTGGCGTGGACCTTCGGCGACGCACACTTCGGCGCCGTCGGCGACGCGGCCTGGGCCGGGGTGACCACGCCGTTCTACTTCGGCTGGCCGAAGTTCTCGATCGCGGCGATCATCTCGATGGTCGTGGTGATGCTGATCACCGCGGTGGAGACCACGGGTGACGTGTTCGCGACCGGCGAGATCGTCGAGAAGCGGATCGGTCGTGAGGACATCGCCCGGGCGCTGCGCGCAGACGGCCTGGCCACCACGATCGGCGGCGTCTTCAACTCGTTCCCGTACACCTGCTTCGCCGAGAACGTCGGGTTGGTGCGGCTGACCCGGATCCGGAGCCGCTGGGTGGTCGCGGCGGCCGGCGTGTTCATGATCCTGCTCGGACTGATCCCGAAGGCCGGGGCGATCGTGGCAGGCATCCCGCATCCGGTGCTGGGCGGTGCGGCGCTGGCGATGTTCGCAACCGTCGCCGTGGTCGGCTTCCAGACCCTCGCGAAGGTCGACTTCCACGACCACCGCAACGTGGTGATCGTCGCCACCAGCGTCGGCCTGGCGATGTACGTGACCGCGCAGCCCGAGGTCGCCAAGGCCGTCCCCGGCTGGGCCGAGATCATCTTCGGCAGCGGCATCACGCTCGGCAGCCTGACCGCGATCGGCCTGAACATCCTCTTCCACCACGTCGGCAAGAACTTCGGCCCAGCGGTCGCAGGGCAGCCCGGCGACACGATCCGGCTCGACCAGGTCAACGAGATGACCCGCGACGAGTTCGTCGAGACGTTCGGCGGGCTGTTCCAGGGCCCGCGCTGGGCGGTCGAGCGGGCCTGGGAGATGCGGCCGTACGCCGACACGCACGCGCTGCGGCGCTCGTTCCAGGAGGCGTTGTTCTCCGGCTCCCGCGACGAGCAGCGCGATCTGATCCAGGCGTACCCGCAGCTCGGTTCGCAGTTCGTCGCGGACGGTCTGAGCGGTGCGGCGTCGCTGCGGGACCAGTCCGACAAGGGGCTGACGTTCCTCGGCGACCCCGAGCGCGACGAACTCGCGGCGATCACCACGGCGTACCAGCAGCGGTTCGGGTTCCCCCTGGTGATCTCGGTCCGCGACGCGGAGTCGTACGAGCGGATCGTCGAGCAGGGCCGCGAGCGGCTGGACAACTGCGAGAACCAGGAGCATGCCGCCGCGCTGCTCGAGATCGCGAAGATCGCCGGCTATCGCTTCGACGACTTCGTCTCCGACGCCAACCCGATCCACAGCGCCCGCACCCGATGGAGCACCAACCGATGACTACCCAAGCTCTCCGAGCCCCGGCCCTGACTGTCAACGGCACGGTCACCCCGATCGGCGACGTCTCCGTCCACACGACGGTGCTGGACTGGCTGCGCGACCGCGGCCTGACCGGCGCCAAGGAGGGGTGTGCGGAAGGGGAATGCGGCGCCTGCTCGGTGCTGGTCGCCCGGCCGGGCACCGACACCGAGACCGAGTGGACCGCGGTGAACGCGTGCCTGCTGCCGGTGGCGGCGCTGGACGGTCAGGAGCTGGTGACCTCGGAGGGCCTGGGTTCACCGGACGACCTGCACCCCGTCCAACGGGAGCTCGCCGTCCGGGGCGGCTCGCAGTGCGGGTTCTGTACGCCGGGCTTCGTCTGCAGCATGGCGGCGGAGTACTACCGGCCCGGCCGAGTGTCAGCTGAGCCGGATGTCGAGCACGGGCCCAACGGGTTCGATCTGCACGCACTGAGCGGAAACCTTTGCCGGTGCACGGGGTACCGGCCCATCCGCGACGCGGCGTATGCGCTGGACACTCCCTTGGAGAACGACGCGCTCGCGGCCCGGCAGTACTCGCCGCCGCCGCCTCCGGCACCGACCGGCCTGGCGTCCGGTGAGGCGTCGTTCCTCCGGCCGGCGTCCCTGCGTGAGGCGCTGACGGTCCTGTCGGAGCGGCCGGATGCGGTCGTGGTGGCCGGATCCACCGATCTGGGGGTGCAGATGAACATCTTCGGGTCGCGGCCTGCGTTGACCGTTGCGATCGACCGTCTGGACGAGCTACGCGAGTTCAGTGTGGGTGCTGACGAGGTGCGGCTCGGTGCCGCGTTGACGTTGACCGAGATCGAGCGGCGCCTGGACGGGCGGATCCCCCTGCTCGACCAACTGTTCCCGCAGTTCGCGTCGCGGCTGATCCGCAACGGGGCCACGATCGGCGGCAACCTGGGCACCGGCTCCCCGATCGGCGACACCCCACCGGCCCTGCTGGCGCTGGACGCCGCGCTCGTGCTGACCTCCGTGCGCGGTGAGCGGACGGTGTCGCTGGCCGAGTACTTCACCGGCTACCGGCAGACCGTGAAGGCACCGGACGAGTTGATCCGCACCATCGTCATTCCGTTGCCACTGGCACCGATCACGGCCTTCCACAAGATCGCCAAGCGACGCTTCGACGACATCTCCAGCGTCGCGATCGGGTACGCCGTCGACGTTGCCGACGGCATCGTTCGGGACGCGAAGATCGGGCTCGGCGGGGTTGCCGCGACTCCCCTGCGGGCCCGCGCGACGGAGGCGGCGCTGATCGGCCGTCCGTGGACCGAGGAGACCGTGCGGACCGCCGCCGGTGTGATGGCCGGCGAGGGTACGCCGCTGGACGATCACCGGGCGAGCTCGTCGTACCGCTCCGCGATGCTCGGCCAATCCTTGCTGCGCTTCTACTTCACCGAACAGGAGGTCGGCGCATGAGTTCGCTGTCCGAGAGGCCGGCCCACGCTGTTGTCGGCGTACCGATGCCGCACGAGAGCGCCGCGCTGCATGTCACCGGTGCGGCCTTGTACACCGACGATCTGGTGATGCGCACCCGCGACGTACTGCACGCGTGGCCGGTGCAGTCGCCGCACACGCACGCGCGCGTCACCGCGCTCCGGGTGAAGCCGGCGTACGACGTACCGGGTGTGGTGCGGGTGCTGACGGCCGACGACGTACCGGGGGTGAACGATGCCGGCGTCAAGCACGACGAGCCGCTGTTTCCCGGTGAAGTGATGTTCAACGGGCACGCGGTGTGCTGGGTGCTCGGCGAGACGTTGGAGGCTGCCCGGCTCGGGGCGGCGGCGGTCGAGGTCGACTACGAACCGCTGCCGTCGCTGGTGACGGTCCGCGAGGCGATCGAGGCCGGGAGCTTCCAGGGCATCGGGCGGCACCTGGAACGCGGTGCCGTCGACGTCGCCCTGGCCGGCGCGGAACACGTGTTCCGGGGCGAGTTCGAGTTCGCCGGGCAGGAGCACTTCTACCTTGAGACGCACGCGGCCCTCGCGCTGGTGGACGAGTACGGACAGATCTTCGTGCAGTCCAGCACGCAGCACCCGTCGGAAACGCAGGAAATCGTTGCACATGTGCTCGGGCTGGCCAGCCACTCGGTGACCGTGCAGTGCCTGCGGATGGGCGGCGGGTTCGGCGGCAAGGAGATGCAGCCGCACGGGTTCGCCGCGATCGCCGCGCTCGGCGCCACCCTCACCGGACGGCCGGTCCGGCTGCGGCTGAACCGGACGCAGGACCTGACGATGTCCGGCAAGCGGCACGGGTTCCACAGCTCCTGGACCGTGGGCTTCGCCGCCGACGGGCGATTGGTCGCCCTGGACGCGACCCTGACGGCGGACGGCGGGTGGAGCCTCGACCTGTCCGAGCCCGTGCTGGCGCGGGCGATGTGCCACATCGACAACGCCTACGAGATCCCGCATGTGCGCGTCGAGGGACGGATCGCGAAGACGAACAAGACGTCGCAGACCGCGTTCCGCGGCTTCGGCGGGCCGCAAGGCATGCTCGTGATCGAGGACATCCTGGGACGCTGCGCCCCGCTGCTCGGGTACGACGCCGCGGACGTCCGCCGCCGGAACTTCTACCAGCCGGGCGACTCCACGCCGTACGGACAACCGGTACGGCACGCGGATCGGCTCGCGTCGTGCTGGAGTCAGGTCCAGGCCAACGGTCGGGTGGCGGAGCGGCAGGCCGAGATCGCCGCGTTCAACGCGGCACACCCGCACGTGAAGCGCGGGTTGGCGATGACGCCGGTGAAGTTCGGGATCTCGTTCAACCTGACCGCGTTCAACCAGGCCGGCGCGCTGGTGCACGTCTACAAGGACGGTTCGGTGCTGATCAACCACGGCGGCACCGAGATGGGCCAGGGCCTGCACACCAAGATGCTGCAGGTGGCCGCCACCACGCTCGGCGTACCGCTGGCCCGGGTTCGGCTTGCGCCGACGCGCACCGACAAGGTTCCGAACACGTCGGCGACCGCGGCCTCATCGGGTGCTGATCTGAACGGCGCGGCGCTGAAGAATGCGTGCGAGCAGATCCGCGAGCGCCTCGCTGTGGTGGCCGGTGGGCGGCTGGGCATCAGCCCGCACGACGTCCGGTTCGTCGACGGCGTCGCCCGCGGCCTGTCCGGCGACGGGCTGGACTGGAACGAGCTGATCAACCTCGCCTATCACCAGCGCGTGCAACTGTGGGCGGCCGGCTTCTACCGGACCGAGGGCCTGCACTGGGACGCGAACGCGATGCACGGCGAGCCGTTCAAGTACTTCGCGTACGGCGTCGCGGCGTCGGAGGTCGAGGTCGACGGGTTCACCGGCGCGTACACGTTGCGCCGGGTCGACATCGTTCACGACGTCGGCGACAGCCTCAGCCCGCTGATCGACATCGGTCAGATCGAGGGCGGGTTCGTCCAGGGCACCGGCTGGCTGACCCTTGAAGATCTGCGCTGGGACGAGAGTGACACCGACCGCCGCGGGCGGCTGGCGACGCAGGCGGCGAGTACCTACAAGCTGCCGAGCTTCTCCGAGATGCCCGAGGTCTTCAACGTCACGCTGCTGGAGAAGGCGCACGAGGAAGGCGCTGTTTACGGTTCGAAGGCTGTCGGAGAGCCGCCGTTGATGCTCGCCTTCTCCGTACGAGAAGCGCTGCGCCAGGCCGCGTCCGCGTTCGGTCCGGCCGGGACCAGCGTCGACCTGCCGTCGCCGGCTACTCCGGAGGCCGTGTACTGGGCGATCGACCGAGCCCGGGGAGGTGTCTCGTGGAGTGGATGAAAGCCATCGCCTTGCTGCGATCGACCCGGTCGGCCGGTGTGCTGGTAACGGTGATCTCGGTGCGCGGTCACGCGCCGCGCGAGGCCGGCGCGAAGATGGTGGTTGCCGTTGACAACGTCTGGTCAACCGTCGGCGGCGGCAATCTCGAGGCGCTCGCTGTCGAACGTGCACGGGCGATGATCGCCGAGGGTACGACGGCCCCGGAGACGCTGACGACAGCGTTGTCGGACAAGGCGCCGTACCAGCACGGGGTGCAGTGTTGTGGTGGCGAAGTGACACTGTTGCTCGAGCCGTTGCCGGTGGCGCCTTCCATGGCGATCTTCGGGGTCGGGCACGTGGGACTCGAGCTGGCGCGGATTCTCGCGCGGCACGATCTCGAACTGCATCTGATCGACTCCCGGGCCGACCAGCTGACCGCGGAGCGACTGGCCGTACTGGACGACGCGGTGGCGAACGTCCATGTCCACAACGTGCCGGTGCTGCCGGAGCTCGTCCTCGGCGAGCTCCCGTCCGGCACGCACGCGGTGATCATGACGCACGACCACGCCGAGGACGTCGCCTTGTGCGACGCCGCGATCCGCAGTGATCGGCTCGCCACGATCGGTCTGATCGGGTCGAGCGCGAAGTGGACCCGCTTCCGGCGCAAGCTCGCCGACGACGGTCACAGCGCCGCCGCGATTGGCCGGATCACCACGCCGATCGGACTCCCCGATCTTCCCGGCAAGGAGCCGGCCGTGATCGCGGTCAGCGTCGCGGCCTGGCTGCTGCAGCAGCTCACCACTACCGCCGAGGGACCCTCGGCGGCTTCCGCCGACCGGCATCCCGGCTCGGCTCGTACTGCCGTGCGTCGCCCCACGCCGGCCAAGCGTGAGGCACAGGCATGACTCTTTACCGTGGCACGTTCATCGACACGCCGGAGAACCCGTTCGACGGCGCCGGACTGCGCGTCGACGCCGACGCCGGTCTGCTGGTCGAAGACGGCGTGATCGTTGCCCGCGGCCCGTTCGCGGAGATCCGCCGGGCACACCCCGCCGTCCAGGTCGTCGACCTGCGCGACGGCGTCGTCCTCCCGGGCTTCGTCGACACGCACGTGCACTTCCCGCAGATTCGCGCGGTCGGCGGGCTCGGGCTGCCGTTGCTCGAATGGCTCGACCGGTACGCGCTGCCCGAAGAGGCGCGGATGGCCGACGTCGAGTACGCCGGTGGTGTGGCCAACGAGTTCGTCCGCGGGCTCGCCGCGGCCGGTACCACGTCCGCGCTCGTTTTCGGCGCACACTACTCCGGGGCCGTCGACGCGCTCTTCGACGCCGCGTCGAAGACCGGCCTGCGGATCGCATCAGGTCTCGTCCTCAGCGACCGGCTGCTCCGTCCGGAGCTGCTCACCACACCGGTCCGCGCGTACGCCGAGTCGCTCGCGCTCGCGAACCGCTGGCACAACGTCGGCCGCAACCGGTACGCCGTGACGCCGCGCTTCTCGCTGTCGTGCACCGACGAGCTGCTGGCGACCTGCAAGGACTTGATGGACGCCGTTCCGGGCGCATTGTTCACCTCGCACGTGAACGAGAACGAGGCCGAGATCGCGTCGGTCTCCGACCTGTTCGGGGGCTGCGACTACGTGACGACGTACGACCGGCACGGCCTGGTGGACCGCCGTACGGTGCTCGCACACAACGTGCACCCGACGGACGTCGAGCTCAAGACACTCGCCACCAGCGGTGCCACGGTCGCGCACTGCCCGACCAGCAACGCAGCGCTCGGCAGCGGACTGTTCCCACTGACCCGGCATCTGCAGTTCGGCGTCCGCGTGGCGCTCGGCTCCGACGTCGGCGCGGGGACCGGGTTCTCGCTGCTCAAGGAGGGCCTGCAGGCGTACTTCTGCCAGCAGCTGCTCGGCGATCAGGGACGCCCGCTCACCGCGGCGCACCTGCTCTACCTCGCCACCAAGGCCGGCGCCGACGCGCTCGATCTACCGGAGGTGGGCCACTTGTCCGTGGGACAGCAGTTCGACGCCCAGCTCCTGCGCCCGGCCGAAGGCTCACCTCTCGCGGTGGCGATCACGCATGCCGAGGACACCGACGAGGCCTTGGCGCGGATCTTCACGCTCGGAACCCCCGCGGACGTCCAGGCGGTCTGGATCGACGGCGAACTCCTGCCCCACTGACCCCAGCGCCATCCACCCACCATCACACCCACCCACCACCACCGTCACGCGTTACCCAGGCACACCCACGCACATCCACATCCACCCACCACTCACCCAGCACCACCCGCCGTGTCCGTCGAACCGGGTCATGAACCCCACGCACCACCGCGTCCAGTCCTGTCGGCTTCCACACACCCGGGTGACCTTCCACAGACGTCGCGGACCTTCCACACGCCATACCGTGTGGAAGGTCGCTCCCGGCTGTGCCTGGTCCCTGCCGCCTCGGGCAGGTCTACGCCAGCACCGGCTGCTGACTACGGCGGCCGCGCTGCCTGGCCGCCCTGCCTGCCCTGCCTGCCCTGGCCGCCCTGCCTGCCCTGGCCGCCCTGCCTGCCCTGGCCGCCCTGCCTGCCCTGGCCGCCCTGCCTGCCCTGGCCGCCCTGCCTGCCCTGGCCGCCCTGT
>NZ_JBEZFT010000010.1:77558-132913 GCF_040649595.1 Kribbella sp. NPDC048915
GCCTGCCCTGGCTGCCCTCGCTGCGGTCGCGGGCGGTGGCTGTCGGTGCGCGTAGCGTTCCCGCCGGGCACCTTCCACACGCATAGGTGACCCTGCACAAGCTGCTGGGACCTTGCACAGGCAATACCGTGTGGATGGTCGCCGCCGGTTGTGGAGAATCGCCGTCGATTGTCGACGATTGTTGGCAGTCGGCGACGATTGTTGGCAGTCGGCGACGGTTGTCGACGGTCGACGGCGGTCGACGTCTGCCGCTTACGGCGCACGCCGCGTTCCCGCCGGCCTCCTTCGACACGCTCGGGCAATCGTCCAACGGCCACCTTCCACACTCTCGAGTGACCTCTACCAGGCTCGGTGGACCATCCACACGCAATACCGTGTCGATGGTCCCGGTGAGGTGTGCGGGGTCGCGGCGGGGTGGGTGGCTGGAGTGGGCGGCGCGCAGTTATCGGAACGTTGAACGGCTCGTTGCGAAGGGGACCGGGAAGACCGCCGCGTGGGCGGGTGCGGGATGCGCGTTCTCAGGTCAGGTCTGGCGCAGGTGGAGGGCGTTCGATGATCTGTGGGCGATTGTCAGCTCGTGTTGCCGGAGGTTCTTGTGGAGGTGACGGGCTGTCTGCTGGGGGTGGTCGAGGTCCGTCCAGTCGACGCGGGCTAGGCCGTACCCGGCTGCTCGGAGACGGTCCTCGCGCCGCTTCTCGGCCAGTACGGCGGGTGTGCCTTCGCCGTACTTGATGGCGCCGTCGAACTCCACGATCGAGTGGCGTCGTAGCAGGAAGTCGACGCGCCCGATCAGGTCGCCGTCGTCGTCGCGGATCTCGACCTGGAGCTCCGGCGGGGGGAGTTCGTGGTTCGCCATCAGGACCCGGAGACGAGACTCCCCGACCGACTCGCTCAGCCCGTCTGCGAACTGTACGGCGGCCCGTGCAGCGGGTGATCCGGGCCAGTGGCGATGACGTTCGACACAAGCTGCGAGCTGTTCTCGAGTTGTTGACCCGAGGCGCAGTGCGGCGTCGCTCAGCACCACACCGACCTCGTACGACGTCGTGCATGTCGTCTCGAGGATCGCGCGCTCGACGCTTGTCACCGGCAGACCGTCCACCACGACGACCTCGTCGTCTTCCACCGGCGAACGATGGATGCGGAGGGTTCGCCCCGTGCGATCGCGCCCGGTCACGCTGCGGGTGAAGTGCACTTTGCTCAGATCTGTTCCCCAGAGCGGGAGGCCGTGCAATGCGGCCGCGGACTGGTGGCTGACGACGACATCGGCGAGCCGTTCGAAGGCCATCCGGATGCTCAGCCGATACAACCTGAGCGCCCGATCCCACGGCGTCTCGTCGGTCGGGTCGCTGCTTGGTTCGACGTAGGCGTTGTAGCTCATCCGGCGCCATTGGCCGCTGCGCACCCGGCGCTGCACCTCGGAGGCGCTGTAGCCGGCCGCGGACGCATCCCGCCGCGTGAACCAGCCGCCCCGACGTGCCACGATCACTTCCAATCTTCTGTTCACACCCGAGAAGGTGCACCTCTCACGACCGTTCTTGGCCACCCATCTCCAACCTGTGGACAACCGCCGACAAACGATCCACATCTGCACGCGACCTTGCACACGGTATTGCTTGTCCAAGGTCCCACGCCGCTGTGGCCGGATCGCCGAGGCCCACCTCAGCAGGCGGCCACACCTGACCAGTTAGGCCTCACTTCGGCGGTGAGGCCTCAGCTCAGGAAGTGGGCCGCGACGCGGCGTGTTTCGGCGGCGAGGGCCCGCTCGTCGACGGTCAGCACGGTGTCGTGTTCCACGACCGGGCGGCCGTTGATCAGGAGCAGTTCCAGGGGTGGCGGCGTACCGAGGACCAGCGCGGCGACCGGATCGGCGATACCGGCGTGCGGGGGCGTGGTGAGGTTCCAGACGGCCAGGTCGGCGAGTTTGCCGGACTCGAGCGAGCCGAGGTCGTCGGAGCGACCCAGGATGCGGGCGCCGTCGAGGGTGGCCATTTCGAGGGTGTCGCGGACCGTCAGCGCCTGCGGACCGCCGCGCCCCCGGGCGAACAGCAATGCGTGCCGCAGTTCCTCCACCAGGCTGCCCGCTTCGTTGCTCGCGGCACCGTCCACCCCCAGGCCGACCGGGCTCCCGGCGGCGCGGAGGTCGGCGACCCTTGCGATTCCAGCACCGAGGCGCGCGTTCGAGCTCGGGCAGTGCGCGACGCCGGTCCCCGCCGTACCCAACCGGGTGATCTCGACGTCCGAGAAGTGGATGCCGTGGGCAAACCACACGTCAGGTCCGGTCCAGCCGAGCCCGGCGACGTACTCCAACGGCCTGGAGCCGAAGTGTTCACGGCAGTAGTCGGTCTCGTCAGCGGTCTCGGCGAGATGGGTGTGCAGCCGTACGCCGCGCCGCCGCGCCAACTCGGCCGACTCGCGCATCAGCTCGCCGCTCACGCTGAACGGCGAACACGGTGCGACCACGAGTTGGAGCATCGAGTCCGGGGCCGCGTCGTGCCAGCGGTCGATCGCCGCCTCGGTCGCGGTGAGGATCTCGTCGCGGTCCTCGACCACGGAGTCCGGCGGCAGTCCGCCGTCCTTCTGACCGAGATCCATCGACCCACGGGCGGGATGGAACCGTACGCCGACATCCGCCGCCGCGGTGATCTCGGCCGCAAGCACGTCCCCGCCGTCCCGCGGGAACACATAGTGATGATCCGCAACCGTCGTACAGCCGGTGCGCGCGAGTTGCGCCAGCGCCGCCCGAGCAGCGACGTACACGGTCTCCTCGGTGATCCGCGCCCACACCGGGTACAACGTGGTCAGCCACTCGAAGAGCGTCGCGTCGACGGCGAGGCCGCGCGTCACCCATTGGTACAGGTGCTGATGCGTGTTGACGAACCCGGGCGTGACGAGGCAGCCACGCCCGTCGACGACGCGGGCATCGTCGTACGACGGCGCGCTGCCGGGGCCGACGGACGCGAGGCGGTTGCCCTCGACAACGACATGTCCGACGAACTCGCGGCGCGCCGGATCGAGGGTCGCCACGTGGGCGCCCTCGATCACGATCCTGGACATGATCAGCAGAAGCCCGGGGTGGCGTGCCAGGCCGACCCGGCGTCGCGCGCGTCGTCGCGGGTAACGGTGGCCTCGATCAGGCCGTACGGGCGGTCGGCGGCGATGAAGACCTCACCAGGGTTCTCCACACCGAACGGCGAGAGGTCGACCAGGAAGTGGTGCTTGTTCGGCGCCGAGAACTTGATCTCGGCCACTTCCGGGTGCTGCTCGAGCACGGCCGCACCCATCCCGTACAGCGTCTGCTGCAGCGCGAGGCTGTGGATCGTCGCGAACCGCGACAGCAGCAGCGCCTTGATCTGGTCGTACGCCTTGTCCCAGTCGACGTCGGTGTGGTCGTACCGCCAACGCGCGACCAGCGACGTCGCGAGGATGCGGTCATCGGTCTCCTGCAGCGTCGTGTACTTGTCCTTGAGGAACCCGTGGAACTCCGACCCGGTCGACTTGAGTACGACCAGATCGCTGATCCCGGACACGACGTACGCCCTCCGCTCGGCGCCGCGGCCCTCGACGTTGACGACCGTCGTACGGACCCCGCTGCCGCTGCGGACGAACGAGTGGTCGTGGCCCTCGCCGTCGACCTGGATCCGCTCCCAGGCGTACTCCTCGACCGCGATCCGCGCGCCCTCGGCGGCCGGCGACGCGTCCAGGAAGTGCGCGCCGAGCGTCAGCGCGTAGTCCTCGATCGCCCCGACACCCTTCTCCTTGGCGAACGCAAACGCGGTGTTCTTCTGCGTGTCGGTCGGCAGGACGTCGCTCTGATCGCCGGTGGTGTGCGCGGCCTCGAAGTGACCGCGGAGCGCGGTCGAGACGTTCAGGTCGCGGATCTGGTGGCGGGGTGTGTCGCGGTAGACACGGACGACGCGGTTCTCGGCTTTGCCGTACTGGTTGGCGCCCAGGTGGATGGCCATCGGAGGTCAGCTCCCTCGGTAGGTGGAAAACGCGAACGGGCTGAGCAGCAACGGGACGTGGTAGTGCCGCTCGTCGGCGACCGTGAAGGTCACGGCGACCTCGGGAAAGAAGACGTCCTGGCCGGTGGCCTGTGCGTACGACGCGACGTCGAACCGGAGCCGGTACGTTCCGAACTCGAGTCGTGGCGCGAGCTCGGCGATCCGGCCGTCCGCGTCCGTTGTACCGCTGGCCTCGAGGACGTCGCCGCGGTAGAGCTCGACCTGGATGCCTTGTGCGGGCCGGCCGAGCGCCGTGTCGAGGACGTGCGTGCTGAGCGAGCTCATCCCGCCACCACCTTGCTCAAGCGGAGCAGCGCGATCTTGCGCAGCTCCTCGTGGATCACGGCCGCCTCGGTCACGTCGTCGTGGTTGAGCCTGGTCCGCAGGCTGTCCAGCAGCTGCCCGGCGGACAGTCCGGTCGCGCAGATCAGGAACACCCGGCCGAACCGCTCCTCGTACCGACGGTTGCCTTCGGCAAGCTCTTGTCGAACGTCCGGGTCGGTCCCGACACCGGACTGCTCGCTGCGTGACCAGTTCGCCTCGGTACTCGCGCCCTGCGGCCGGTCACCGATCCGCGGATGGGCCTGGAGCGCGCGATCGACCTCGTTGTCGTCGAGCCCCCGCAACGTCTCGTCCGCGACCGCGGTCAGCGCGGCGAGGTCGCCGTACGGCCGCTTGGCCAGCACCGCGTCGACCCACCGGGGCACGTCACAGCAGGCCGCCAGCGCCGGCCGAAGCCGGTCAGCCGGTGTGGAGTTGAACTCCTCCAGGTCCACAGGTCACACCTTCTCGAATCCCGAAATCGACTTTCCGTATGACGAGAGTGGCACCGGTTCGCGCCGCCGTCAACAGTTTGTTGAATTTTCGGATGCTGTCACTCCAGGTATGCAGAACCCGCTCCTTGGCCTCGAAAACACCCACTTCAGCGGGGTTCTGCATACCTGGAGGTTCAGCGGGAGCGGTTCAGGTAGTTGTAGACGGTGAAACGCGTGACACCGAGCGCCTCGGCGACGGTCTCGGCCGACTTGCGGTACTCGAACGCGCCGCGCTCCTCGAGCAGCAGCACCGCGCGCTGCTTGTCGTGCCGCGACAGGTCCCGCAGCGGACCACCCAGCTCGGCCGCGACCTCGGCCAGCAGGCTCTGTACGCCGCCGTCCGCCGGCTTGGACGGCAGCCGTACGGCGACCACCGGCGCGCCCTCCCACGCCAGCGTCACGTCGTCCGGCCGAGCGTCCGCCGGATCCACGAGTTCGGCGTCCAACCGCTCGACGAGGGGTGCGAGCGCCCGCACCAGCGGATGCTCAGGCATCGCGCCGTACCTGCAGCGTCACCTGGCTCGCGCCACCGGCGAACGCGGCCTCAAGGACCTTCGGGAGCGCCGGCAGCAGGAGTTCCTGCTCGCCGCTGACCTGGGTCCCAAGCGGACCGAACTCGCAGTCGAGCCCCGCCGCTTCCGCCGCCCGCAACGCCTCGGTGGCGTGCGCGGGCGGTGATCCCTCCACGTCGAAGGGTTCCGTGGTGAACTCCGCAACCAGTCGCATGCAGCGAGGCTAGTCCTTGGGCAGCGCCCGGCGAGCAAGCTTGGCGAGGTCCGTGGTGTTGAACTCGGTCGTCTCCAACGCACCGCACTCGATTCCGCGCAGCACGAACCCGGCCAGCGCCGCCGCGGTCGCGGGCTCGTCCAGGTACCCGGACTCGCCGCGGCCGAGGTAAGCGCGCAGTCGTTGCGCGGCCTGGTCGAAGCCCTCCCGATAGAAGAGGTACGTCGCCGCGAACCGGGTCGGGAGCTGCGTCGGATGCATGTCCCAGCCCTGGTAGATGCCGCGCGCGAGCGAGCGCCGCACCAGCCGGAAGTGCAGGCGCCACGCGTCGTGCACCGCGTCCCCGACCGGGAGAACGTTGGTCGATCCATCGGATACGAAGACGCCCGTGCCGGCCGCGGCCAGCTGCATCACATCCTTCGCGTGGTCGGCGACCGGGTGCTCCATGCTCTGGTACGCCGCCGCGACGCCGAGCGAAGCGGAGTAGTCGTAGGTGCCGTAATGCAGCCCGGTGACGCGCTCGCCGCCGGCCTTGAGCATCCGGGCGATCAGCGCTGTTCCGTCCGCGCCGAGGATCGCCTGCGGCGTCTCCACCTGGATCTCGAACGGCAGCCGCGGTACGCCGTACTGCTGCTCGAACGTCTCGCACACGAGGACCATCGCCTGGACCTGCTCGACCGACGTCACCTTGGGCAGCGTGATGACGAAGCCGTCACCGGGCGGGCCGAGGTGCTCGAGGAAGAGCCCGAGGGTGCGCACACCGCGGCGTCGTGTGGGCGCTTCGAGCGACTTGATCCGGAGACCGCGGTACGGCGTGCGCGGGTTCGCCGCGAGCGCCTGGGCAGCGGCGATCGTCGCGGCGTCCTCCTCGTCGTCCGGCCGGTTGCCGTACCCGTCCTCGAAGTCGATGCGGAGGTCCTCGATCGGTTCGCGGTCGAGTTTCGCCCGGACGCGCTCGTACAGCTCGTCGGTGATGTCGGCCGCGAGGATCTTCGCGAGGTCGGCGGCGGATCCGGCGTACTCGTCCAGCGCCGCGCGCGCCTGGGCACCCCAGTCGTCGACGGTGTGTACGTCGTACCGGTCGGCGGGCACATACACGGTGTGGACCGGCTGCCGGACGCCGCGGTCGCCGCGGTAGTCGGCCGCCAGCGCCGCGTCGGCGTCCGCGAGTCGTCGGTCGAGCTCGGCCATCAGGTCGTCCACTGCAGCCTCCTTTTCCGTATTGTGGAGACTAATATCTACAGTGCGGAAGCGACAAGCCTTCCGGCATCTGACGCTAAACTTCCGTGATCCGGAAAGGTGGGCGTATGGCGGAGACGAACGGCAAGGGCCGGACCGGCAGCGTGCAGTCGATCGAGCGGGCCTTCGGGCTGCTCGAGACGATGGCCGACGCGGGCGGGATGATGGGCCTGTCGCAGCTGGCGACGGCGTCCGGACTGCCGCTGCCGACGATCCACCGGCTGGTCCGCACGCTGGTCGACCTCGGCTATCTGCGGCAGGAGCCGTCGCGGCAGTACGTGCTCGGGCCGAAACTGATCCGGCTCGGGGAGAGTTCGTCGCACATGCTGAGTGTGTTCGCCCGGCCGCATCTGGCCCGGCTCGTCGACGAGCTCGGCGAGTCGGCGAACATGGCGATGCTCGACGGCGACCAGATCGTGTACCTCGCGCAGGTACCGTCGCGGCACTCGATGCGGATGTTCACCGAGGTCGGCCGGCGGGTGCTGCCGCACTGCACCGCGGTCGGCAAGGCGATCCTCGCCCAGTTCCCCGAGGCCGAGGTCCGCGAGCTGCTGCGCCGGACCGGGATGCCGAAGCACACCGACAACACCATCACCGACCCCGACGCGTTCACCGACCAGCTGCACCAGGCCGCCGGCACCGGCTACGCGATCGACGAGGGCGAGCAGGAGGTCGGAGTCCGCTGCGTCGCGGTCGCCGTCCCCGACGCCCCCTCCCACCTGGCCATCTCGATCTCCGGCCCCGCCGGCCGCATGTCCGAACCTCTGGTCGAACGAGCCGTCCCCCTCCTCACCCAAGCCGCGAAGTCCCTCTCTGCGGATCTGCACTAGGCCGGGGGCTGCAACACACAGAACTCGTTGCCGTCCGGGTCGGCCAGCACATGCCAGGACCAGCCGGCTTCGGCCACGGGCTCGTCGGTCAGGACCCGCGCGCCGAGCTCCCGGACCCGGGCGACCTCGGCCTCCAGGTCGCTCGTGCGCAGGTCGAGGTGCACCCGGTTCTTCCCGGCTTTCCGGTCACCGACCTTCTGCAGCAGGACCTCGACGCCGACGCCGTCCCGCGGCACCAGCGCTTGGTAGACGCCAGGATCGCCGTCGCGTTCGTAGCCGAGCACCTGCGTCCAGAACGTGGCGGACCGGTCCAGATCCGCCACGTCGACCACCACAACCAGCTCTCCGTTCAGGTACCGCTGTGGCTCGCGCATCGTCTCCCTCAGGGTGCGTAGGTTCGCCAGTGTTCGGTGAGCTCGTACCCCAGAGATTGGTTGGCTTGCAGGCTGGCCTGATTGGTGGCGGCTCCGCCGGTGCTGAAGCGGGTGATGCCGATGTCGAGGAAGGCGAGGATCGAGGCGGCCTTCACCGCTTGCGCCACGCCGCGCCGGCGGTGCGTGGCCAGTACCGAGGTGAACCGCGTGTCGCCGTACCCGTCCCGAGCGCTGATGACGGTCGCGCCGACCAGCCGGTGCCCGTCGAACGCACCGAAGACGCGATGCTCCGGCCAGAGCGCCCGGATGTCGTCCAGGCTGCCGACCTCGTGATGCGTCGCGGGCGTGTCCGGGTAGTCCGACTCGTTGGACTTCTCCAGCGCGTACAGGTCCGCCGCCGACTCCACGCCGAGCTCCCGGATCGTCAGCCCGCCCGAGGTGGCCCGCAGTACGGCGGACTCCAGCAGCTCACGATCCGGGTCGAACAGCCGCACCGCCCACGACTCGGCGACCACGCGGTACCCGGCTGCCTCGAGCTCGGCGCACCGCGGGTCGCTGTCCTGGACGATCTCGTACTGGTCCACGGCCCGATTGTCAGCCCAGTTTGCGCAGCAGGGGAAGGACGTCTTGGGTGAACTGGGCGAGGAATCGCTCCTGATCGTGCCCCGGACCGTGCACGACGAAGTGGTTGAAGCCGGCCTCGAGGTACGGCTGGAACTGCTTCACGACCTCCTCGGGATCCGACGCCACGATCCATCGCTTCGCGACCTGCTCGATCGGCAGCTCGTCGGCCAGCCGCTCCATCTCGGTCGCGCTGGTCACGCTGTGCTTCTGCTCCGCGGTCAGCGACAGCGGCGCCCAGAACCGGGTGTTCTCCAGCGCGAGCTTCGGGTCGCGGTCGTAGGAGACCTTGACCTCGAGCATCCGGTCGATGTCGTCGAACGTCTTCCCGGCCTTCTCCGCGCCCTCCTTGACGGCGGGGATCAGTTGCTCGGTGTACAGCTCCATGCCCTTGCCCGAGGTCGCGATGAACCCGTCACCGGCGCGTCCGGCGTACCGCGCGACCATCGGCCCGCCCGCGGCGACGTAGATCTTCAGCGGGGTCTCCGGACGGTCGTAGATGAACGCGTCCTTGGTCTTGTAGTACGGCCCGTCGGAGCTGACACCGTCCTTCGTCCACAGGTCGCGGATCAGCTGCACGGCCTCCCGCAGCCGGGCGAACCGCTCCTTGAACTCAGGCCACTCCATCCCCGACACCGCGATCTCGTTCAGCGCCTCGCCGGAGCCGACACCCAGCATCACCCGGCCGGGGTACAGCACGCCAAGGGTCGCGAACGCCTGCGCGATCACCGCCGGGTTGTACCGGAACGTCGGCGTGAGCACCGACGTACCGAGCAGCACCCGGTTCGTCCGCTCACCCACCGCGGCCAGCCAAGCCAGCGCGAACGGCGCGTGACCGCCCTCGTGCCGCCACGGCAGGAAGTGGTCCGACACGGTCACACTGTCCAGACCCAGCTCCTCGGCCCGTACGGAGTACTCCACCAGCTCCCGCGGTCCGAACTGCTCCGCCGAAGCCTTGTACCCGACCCGAATGCTCACCCTCTGCTCCCTAACCTCGTCTGCGCGTCCTATCCCGACAACCGCGCCCAGGTCCGACTTTATGCCGCCCCGGGTGGCCGGCATCGTCGGCGTGGGCGGCGAGTTCGGTTGACGATTCGTCGCATGGTCGGTGAGGATGTGAATCCGGCGCGGCCCGCGCCACACCTTCGTCGACCGGCCCCAGCCCGGTCACCTCGAGAAGGCAAAGGGACTTCCTGTCTCGGGTCGCTCGTCCTGGTCAGCCGCCTCGACGGGATCGCTGGGGGATCGCGTGCGAGTGCGTGGAAGGCCAGATGACAGCGCACAGGAACTTCAAGCAACGGGTCCGCGCCCGCGCCGCCAAGACCGGCGAGTCCTACACGGCTGCCCTCCGGCACTTCCGTCCGACTCCGACAGGAGAACCAGACATGCCGGAAAACCTACGCATCGCCGTCACGCAGTCGACGGTGCGGGAAGACCCGACCGACGCCGCGCTGCTGCGCACGAGTGGCGACGAGGTCCGTCGCCTGATGCGGGAGGCGGCCGCGGCCGGCGCCCGCTTGGTGCACTTCACCGAGGGAGCGATCTGCTTCCCGAGCAAGCGCGTGATGTCGTCGCTCGGCCCGGACCAGATCGGTCCGTCCGACTGGACCAAGGCCGACTGGGCCGCGCTGCAGGCCGAGCTGGACCAGATCGCCGCGCTGTCCCGCGAGCTCGGTCTGTGGACCGTGATCCCCTCGGTGCACCGGGTGGCGGACGGGCGCCCGTACAACAGCATGTACGTCGTGTCCGACCGGGGTCGCGTGGTCGCTCGGTACGACGAGCGCGCGCTCTCGACCACCAAGGCGACCTGGATGTATGCCGCGGGCAACGAACCGGTGACGTTCGAGGTGGACGGGGTGCGGTTCGGCCTCGCGTTGGGGCTGGACGTGCTGTTCCCCGAGTTCTTCACCGAGTACGACCGGCTCGGCGCGGACGTCGTCCTGGTGTCGTACGCCAGCAACGGCGTCGGCCGGAACGAGAACATCGGCGTCCAGGTCCGGGGAGCCTCCGCCAACAACACGTCCTGGGTCAGCCTCGCCGCCTCCGCGAACCCGGAGGCCGCGCTGCTCTCCGGGGTCAGCGATCCGGGTGGGCAGTGGTTGGTGCAGTGTGCCCCCGACGCCACCCCGTCGGTCGCGGTCGCCGAGCTGACGGCTCTGGAGCTGACCACGATCGGGCGGGACTTCCGACGCCGGACGCGGGAGCGGATCGGCTCGTAGCCCTCACACGATCCGGGGCCGGCGCGTTCTGCTTGTATGAACAGGCATGCGGTGGTCGGTACCCGGATCGGTGAGCTCACCCTGGTGGTCGCGGACGACGCGCTGGTCGGCGTCTACTTCCCGCACCATTGGGTGAAGCCGTCGGCGGAGTCGCTGGGTGAGCGGGTCGAGGCGTCCGACCCGCTCATCGCCAGGCTCTTCTGAGACGCGGACGCCCGCCACTCACTAACCTTCACTCGCGGCCCTCGCCCGGCCCACGCTGAGCGTGCGGCAGTGTGGCGCGGGGTGGTTAGTGAGTGGTGGGCGTCCGCCTCTCACTCCTCCTCGGCCGCGGCGATGCCCAAGCGGGCCGCGAGGTTTTCGGCGTCGAAGGGCGCGTGGACCTTGGCGTCGTTGTCGAAGTACACGTAGGTGTCGCACTCCCAGGAGCGGATCGTGCGGGCCCAGCGGGCGAGCGACTTGTCGTCGTAGCCGCTGACGTACAACTCCTCGGCGCCGTGCAGCCGGACGTACGCGAAATCCGCCGTGACCTCGGTGAACCTCGGCCACTTGCCGGCCGTGTCCGCACAGACCAGCGCGATGTCGTGCGCCTTGCAAAGCTCGACGAACTCGTTGGTCTTGAAGCTGTCGTGCCGTACTTCGATCGCGTACCGCAGCGGTTTGTCCACAGCGGCTTCGAGCAGCGCGCGGCCTTCCATCCGCTCGTCGTGTCCCTTCGCGACCTCGACCGCCTGCGTTGTCGTCCGCGGCAGTTGGTCGAAGAAGTTCGCCAACCGCTCGGCCTCGAACCGGAAGTTCGGCGGCAACTGCCACAGCACCGGTCCAAGCTTGTTGCCCAACGCAAGCACACCGGACGCGAAGAAGTTCGCCAGCGGCGCGTCCACATCGGCCAGCCGCTTCAGATGCGTGACGAAGCGCGGCCCCTTGACCGCGAACACGAAGCCTTCGGGCGTCTCGTCGTACCAGCGCTGGTAGGACGACGGCCGCTGCAGCGAGTAGAACGAGCCGTTGAGCTCGATCGTGTTGAGCCGCGAGGACGCGTACTCGAGTTCGGCCCGCTGCGGCAGTCCGTCGGGGTAGTAGACCTTGCGCCAGGGCGGGTAGCGCCAGCCCGAAATCCCCACTCGGTACGGCGAGTCCGGCCAGCGCGTCATCTCTCGATTATGGTCGCGCCATGCAGATCGACCGCGGCGCGTACCCGAACGCCCAGACGCCCTGGGACGATCCGGCCTGGCGATCCGACGCGCTCGACTGGCTGGACGCGCGACTCAAGGAGGCCGGAATCCGCGAGACCGGTCCGCGGCGAGTGCGCGTCCGACCGTGGTCGATCATCGTGCGAGTCGAGGCGGCCGAGCCGCTGTGGTTCAAGGCCGCCTCGCCCGGCAGCGCGTTCGAGGCCGGGCTGGGCGAGGCCCTGGCGCGGTGGGCGCCTTCGCACGTGCTCACGCCGTACGCCGTCGACGCCACCCGCGGGTGGTCGTTGCTCCCGTCCGGCGGACCGCTGTTGCGGAGCCTGGACGCCGGTCCGCGCGAGTGGGAGGAGGCATTGACGCAGTACGCCGACCTGCAGCGGAGCGTCGTACCGCGGGTGGATGCGATGTTGCGTCTCGGCGTACCTGATGCTCGGGTGGCGGCGCTGGCGGGGATCTTCGATGCGGCCATCGCCTCGGTCCCATTGGATGCCGCGGACCGGGCCCGGTTGGAGGCGTTTCGGCCGCGGCTCGAGGCGTGGTGCTCGGAGTTGGCAGCGATCGGGGTGCCGGATTCGCTGGATCACGCGGATCTGCACGATGGGCAGGTCCTGGTGGCGGGGCCGGGGCGGTACACGTTCTTCGACTGGGGTGACGCGAATGTCGGGCAGCCGTTCTGCAGTTTGCTGATCGCGCTGGAGCGGGCGACGGACGAGCGGACGGCCGCCCGGTGGGAGGACGCCTATCTCGAGGCGTGGACGGACGACTTCACGTTGGCCGAGTTACGGCGGGCGGCCTTGTTGGCTCGGCGGTTGAGTCAGTTGACACGGGTCGGCTCGTGGACGCGACTGTTTCCGACGGCTGCCCAGATCGGGAAGCCCGAGCAGGCGGCAGCGCTGCTTCGGCTCACGGATTCCTGACGGCCCAGGTAGGCCTTGCTTCTGGCGGGCTCAGGTGGGGATCCAGGCAGGCCACCACGGCGGGACGTTGCCGGGGCAGATACCTGGTGAGGCGGCCGGGGTGCCCTGCCACGAGAACAGCGCGAGGTCGGCGATCGCGATCGCGATGGCGGCGGCCACCAGCGAGAACAAGAAAGCTTTCCCCGCGTACCGGAAGACGATCGTGAACAGCACCAAATTGACGATCAGCGCGATCGGCAGCCCGAGGAACAGCAACGTCATCCCGTTCGGCACGCTGCCGGCGACGTCGACCTGACACGCCTTCCACGCACGCGACGTGATCACGACCAGCCCGAACGCCGCCCCACCTCCGACCACAACCGCAAGAAACGACTCCCCCTTGCTCCCCTTGCCCGCGAACCCCATGCCCTCACGGTAAGTGATCCACCGGTTCCCGCGCGCCTCGGCACGGTGCCTACCGCGGTTTGGGTGGGAGCCACATCATCGCGGTGACGGCGTCGTCCGTCGCGTCGGGTACGACGACCACCTGGTGCGCATCCTCGTACAGCACCCGCCCGGGCACGGCCGACTCGTACCGCTCACACGGCAGATTGTGCGCCGCGAGAATCGCCAGGTACCCCGAGATGGGCTCCTCCAAGTACGCCGCCGCCGGTTTGAACCACGCCGCCGCGGTCGGGTTCTCAGCGTACACGGTGGGATCGACGTCCGACGGATTTGTGTACGCCGCGTCGTACCAATCGTTCGTCGTCCGCCGGAACGCTTCCTCCCGCGCGCTCAGCATCCCGCGCTGGGCCAGCATGTTGACCAGCCCGAAAACCCCGATCCGCCGCCCGCGCCGATCCGGCACCGGACTCTGATACCTGACGAACACCCCGCACATCCTGCCACCCATTGACGCTTCCACTTTGTCAGGGCTAGCCTGACAAACCTGTCAGGGTGGCCCTGACAACTGTGGAGGGTGTCATGTCCGGAAATGTGCTGCAGTGCTCGTTCTGCGGGAAGTCGACCGACGAGGTCGACCAGATGATCGCCGGCCCGGGCGTGTACATCTGCAACGAGTGCGTCGACCTGTGTGTGCAGGTGTTCGACGACAAGGCGTTGTCCTTCCCACCGCTGGACGGGAAGACCGACGAGGAACTGCTCGCCGACCTGGCCCGCCTCGACAGGTCCCGCGACCAGGTGGAAGCCGCCGTCCAAGACCGAGCCCGCCGCCTCCGCGCCCGCTCCGTCACCTGGTCCCGCATCGGCGAAGCCCTGGGCATCACCCGCCAATCAGCCTGGGAACGCTTCTCCGGCGAGAAGTAACCCAGACCTCAGCGATCGCCACGCGCCGGGGCACATGCGGCGGCTAGACGCTCTGGGGTTTGTGCGGCCACACGGCGAGCGCGACCGCGAACAGCGCCACGGCGACGACCAGATCGAACAGTTGCCCCTGATGCACCGCGGTGACGGTCTTCCCCAACCCACCCACGATGAACATCGCCGCAATCAAGGTGCGCAGTACAACCATCTCCCCCACCCCCTACCCACTCAATCGATCGTTGGGCACGAGGCGTTACGCCGGGCGGAGGTCAGAGCAGAGCCGCGAGCCAGGTGTTGTGGTGTTCGGCGATGTAGTCGGCGGCGGGGCCCCAGACGTCGGCGTGGCCTTCGGCGTAGTGGGTGGCCCAGGGTTGTTCGCCGGTTCGGTGGCCGTGGACGATGAGTTCATAGACGCCGCGAGTGCGGTCGGCGACGATCGCGGGGAAAGCGCGGCGCTGGTCGGCATCAAGACCGTACGCGTCCACGAACGCGCGCAGCCGCGCAGCGTCCACCGCAGGGTCGCCGCCCGCATAGAGCTGTACGAACGATTGTGCGGCGTACCCGAGGTCCCACAGCCGCGTGGTCGGGCTCGCGTTGTCCCAGTCGATGAAGACCCAGCGCTCGTCGTTGCACACCAGGTTCCACGGAGCCAGGTCACCGTGACAGATCAGTTCCCCACCGGCCGGGTCCGGGACGGCAGGGTTCCAGGTGGCGTTCGGTGGCGGTTCGAAGTCCTCCATCGCGTCGTGGAGTCGGCGGATCATCCGTCCGACGCGGCGCAGGTCGTCGAGTTCGAACGGCGGCAGCGTGTCGGCCAGCACACCGGGGATGTACTCGAGCACGTGGCGGTCCTGCTCGTCCCGCCCCAACGTCCGCGGTGCCCCGTCGAACTGCGCTGCCGCCAGGTGTTCCAGCACGGCCTCGACCCCGGCGGTGTGTTCCAGCGCCGGCTTCCGCACGGTCGCGCCGACCCGCACCACCCGGTCCGCAACGTTCCCACCGGTCAGAACCTCTTCGCCGACGCCCGGATCTCGCGAGCCGCTCATCAGCAGCCCTCCTCTGGATGCCCGTACGCCCGGGGTAGCAGCGGCCGGCGCGCCGTCAATCGAGGCAGAATTCGTTGCCCTCGACATCTTGCATGTTCTGGCACGACTCGTTCACGCCGTCCGCGATCAGTAGCTGCCCACGCTTGGCCCCGAGCGCCTCCAGCCGGACGCACTCGGCCTCGAGCGCCTTGAGCCGCTCATCGCCGCGCAACCCGGTCCCGACCCGGACGTCGAGATGCACCCGGTTCTTCACGACCTTGCCCTCGGGTACTCGCTGGAAGAACAACCGCGGCCCGACGCCCTCGGGATCGACACACGCGAACGCGGATCCTTGGTCCTCGGGCGGCAACGACTTGTTGAACTCGTCCCACGACGCGAACCCCGGAGGCGGCGGCGGTACGACGTATCCGAGCACCTCGCACCAGAACCGCGCCACGCGCTCAGGATCCGCACAGTCGAAAGTCACCTGGAACTGTTTCACCGAAGCCATCCGCCCACCCTAAACGCGCCCCCCGCCTCGGTCACCTCATTTGCGCCGCGACCCATTCCTCCGCGGTCACCCGCGCTCGACCTTGAGCTCCGCCACAATCCACCGTTGATGTGCTCCACACCCGCCACCCTCAAGCATGGCTGAGGCGATCTCGCGAACTCGTGATGACCATCCACCGAGCTGCGGACGTCCAGGTATGCAGAAGTAGTCCGGCGAGCGGTTTCCGTGCCCTGAAACCGGACTTCTGCATACCTGGGCGTCCGCATCCACCGGGATAAAGGGCAGGCGATGCAGGCCGGCAGCCGCAATGATGGGGCGATGGTCGAGCGACACACACGCCCTGTCCCCGGCGGTCGAGCCGTCTACCTGACCGAGCGCCTCTGGGAGTTGGCGGAGGGGCTCCCGGTCGAATCAGTACCGATCGACTCGATCAAGGCGTTCGACGAGGACTGCTGGTTCGGGGGCGCGGCGGTCACCTGCCGGATGGTTGCCCGGCACGCCGCCCTTATCCAGAAGGCCGACCTCAGCTTTCCGGTGATCCTCTCGGCGGACGGCAGGCTGATGGACGGCGGGCACCGGATCTCGAAGGCCTGGATCAGCGGAGCGACGACGATCGACGCCGTCCGATTCGTCGTCGACCCCGAACCCGACTACATCGAGCCGGACCCGCCCGGCGTCGTCCAGAACAACCGGCAGTACTGGGAGGCCCTCGCCCCGGCGCGCCCGGGCGAGCCGATCGAGGTCCTGGAAACTGGCCGGAACGTACTCAACGAGCACGAACGTGCCGCCATCGGTGACATCCGCGGCCGCCGCGTACTGCAACTGGCCTGCTCGGTCGGCGACGAGGCCCTGGTCTTCGCGCGACTGGGCGCCGACGTCACCGCCGTCGACCTCGCCCCCAGCCATCTCGCCACGGGCCGAGCGAAGGCGGAAAAGCTTGATCTGACAGTGGATTTCCGCGAGCAGGACATGATGAGCCTGTCCGAGGACCTCACCGGCTACGACCTGATCTTCATCTCGTGGGGCGGGCTGTGCTGGGTCCCCGACCTCGACGCCTGGACCCGCCTGGTCGCCGACCGCCTCAACCCTGGCGGAAAGCTGATCGTCAGCGAACACCACCCACTCTGGGAGGTCCTGACCGTCGCGGACGAGGACCGTCTGCGCATCACCGGCGACTACTTCACCCCGGACCGCCAGGGCTACGCCGACCCGCTGAAGGCACCCCAAATCACCAGGACCATCGGCACGCCGGACATCCCGCACCAAAGCTTCGTGTGGAGCATCGGCAATCTCATCAGCGCCGTACTCGCGGCCGGCCTGACGCTCAATTCCTTCCAGGAGTTCCCGGTACCGGACATGTACGACGGCCTCGCCGGCACCGCCACTCGCATCCCAGCTACCTACCTACTGACGGCCATCCGCTAACCCGAAGCGCATCGCACGGCGGTAGCGGTCGTTTGTCGGTGGCGGCGTTAACGTCGGGCGATGCCTCACTATCCACCGCCCGCCCGGCCGCTGGGCCCGGACGCCGAAGGACAGTGGGTAGGCCACTGGCTTTCGCCCGAGTGGACACAGGAGGTCGACGCGTGGGTCGCTGAGCGGTTGGCGGAGCACGGCCGCCACGTCAGTGGCGTACCCGTGACGTACCGCCCGCGTTTCTGGTCCGTCGTGCGCTCGTACGTCACGGTCGAAGGTCTCGTGTGGTTGAAGGAGAACAACCCCGGCCACCGCCACGAGGCCGCCCTCGCCACAACGCTCGCGAGCCTCGCGCCGGACGACGTGATCGTGCCGCTCGCCGTCGACCGCGAACGCAGCCGGCTGTTGACCGACGACCAAGGCCCGACCCTCACGCACGCCGACGTCGCCGACCGACCCACGCGCCGTACCGTCGTCCGCGCACTCGCCCGCCTGCAGTGCTCGCTGCTCGGCCGCGTCACTCCAACCGACCACGACGGTCTGATCGTGCTGCCGCCAACCTCCGCGGGCGATCGCGTACGTGCCGTGCTCAACGAATGGGCGACGTTTCCGAAAGCACACCCGCTGCACCACGATCCCGCCGTACTGGCGCGCGTCAGGCGAGCCGCCGACGTACTCGATCAGCAGACCGCAACCCTCGGCGACGCCGTACCGCTCGACCTCGAGATCAACGACGTCTACCCCGCGAACATCTTCGCCGACCGTTCCACCGGCGTACTCCGCCCGCGGTTCTTCGACTTCGGCAACGCGCTCTGGGCCCACCCGTTCGTCACGCTGCACGGCTTCCTCGACTCGGTCGTCGAGTGGACCCGCGCGCCGCTGTCCGTCGAGGATCGCCGCGAACTGTACGACGCGTACGTCGAGATCTGGAGCGACCGTCTCGACGCCGATCCGCGCGTACTGCGCCACGACCTCGAGACCACCGAATGTCTGGTAGGCGTCCACCGTCTCGTCTCCTGGCTCCGCCTGATCCCGTACGCCGACCCACTCGAGCTGGAGGCCCGCGCCGAGATCCCGCGCAAGTACCTGGCCGAGGTCGCCGCGCTGGCGAGCCCAGTTCCGCGACTGCCCCGGCACGCCGCCGCACCGCCGGGCCAGGTGGAGCTCTGACGGGCGCGGAACCCCCGAGCAGTCGGCCGTGCCCGGCTTCAGTCCCGGAGCGGGACAGCGCCGAGTAGTTGGGCGAGCGCAGCGGAGGTGGTGCCGTGCAGGTCGCGCATTCGGACGCCGTCGGCGGTGATGTCGAAGGTGGCCAGGTCGGTGTACACGCGGTCGATGCAACCGACTCCGGTCAGCGGGTAGGTGCACTCCGGGACCAGCTTGGGACGGCCTTGTTTGTCGAGCAGGGTCATCACGACCCAGACCCGCTTGGCGCCCAGCGCGAGATCCATGGCGCCGCCCACGGCAGGGATGGCGTCTGCTGCGCCGGTGTGCCAGTTGGCGAGGTCCCCGGTGGCGGAGACCTGGAAGGCGCCGAGGACGCAGATGTCGAGGTGGCCGCCGCGCATCATGGCGAACGACGCAGCGGAATCGAAGTACGACGAGCCGGGCAGCTCGGTGACCGGCATCTTGCCGGCGTTGACGAGGTCGAGGTCAACCTCGTCCGGACGAGCAGTAGGCCCCATGTTGAGCATGCCGTTCTCGGTGTGCAGCACAGCACCGGATCCGCTGGACAAGTGGTCCGCCACCGAGGTCGGCTGACCGATGCCGAGGTTCACGTACGCACCGTCCGGGTGCTCGGCAACGATGTCGCGCGCGACCGCCGCGGCCACCTCGTCCTTACCCCGAGGGGTACTGGTCATCGGGCTGCCTCCTCGCTGCGCAGGTCGGCGGGCACGATGCGATCGACGTAGATCGCCGGAGTCACCACCCACTCCGGGTCGAGCTCGCCGACACCCACGACACGGTCGATCTGCACCACGACCGTCGTCGCGGCGGTGGCCATCACCGGGCCGAAGTTGCGCGCGGTCTTCCGGTAGACGGTGTTACCGAGCCGGTCGGCAAGGTGTGCCTTGACGAGCGCGACGTCTCCGCGGATCGGGTGCTCCAGGACGTAGGTGCGACCATCGATCTCACGGGTCTCCTTGCCTCGGCCAGAATCGTTCCGACGCCGGTCGGGGAGTAAAAGGCGCCGATGCCCGCCCCGGCTGCACGGATCCGCTCCGCGAGATTGCCCTGGGCAACGAGTTCGAGTTCGAGGTCACCGGCACGGTAGAGGCCGTCGAAGACCCATGAGTCGGCCTGCCGGGGAAAGGAACAGATCATCTTGCGTACCCGGCCGGCCGCGAGCAGCGCCGCCAGGCCGGTATCACCGTTGCCGGCGTTGTTGGACACCACCGTCAGACCAGTGGCCCCCTGCCGGATCAGAGCATCGATGAGCTCGACCGGCGAGCCGGCCGTCCCGAACCCGCCGACCAGCACGGTCGCGCCATCGGGGGTGTCGGCGACGGCCTCGTCGTAGGAGCCGCAGACCCGCGCGCTCATGCGGCCGACCCGGTGCCGGCATTCTCCAGCACAACGGCGAGCGCCTGCCCCACCCCGATGCAGATCGCGGCCACGCCCCAGCGTTCACCGCTCGCACGCAGGCGGGCAGCGAGCGTGCCCAGCAGGCGACCACCCGAGGCTCCCAACGGGTGCCCGACAGCGATGGCGCCGCCCTTGGCGTTGACCAGCTCCGCGTCGCTCAGCCCCTCGTCCAGCCAGGCGTCGACGCAGGCCAGCGCCTGGACTGCGAACGCCTCGTTGAGCTCTACCGCGCCCACCTCGCCCCAGCCGATCCCGGCGCGTCGCAGCGCGCTGTTCGCCGCCTCGACCGGAGCGAAGCCGAAGTCCCGTGGATCCAGGGCGCAGGCGCCGCGGCCCGCGATCCGAGCGAGCGGGTCCCGGCCGATGCGGTCCGCGGCAGCGGCGGATCCGAGCAGTACGGCGGATGCTCCGTCGTTGAGCGGGCTGGCGTTGCCGGCGGTGATGGTCCCGTCCGGGCGGAAGGACGGCTTGAGACCCGCCAGCTTCTCGGGGGTCGATTCGTCCCGGATGCTCTCGTCGCGCGGGAGGTCCACGCCGTCGAGCGGGACCACGAGGTCGTCGTAGAAGCCGTCGGCCCAGGCCTGCGCCGCCCGCTGGTGCGAGCGGGCGGCGAAGTGGTCCTGACGCTCGCGCGAAATGCCGAACCGCTCCCGAAGCTGTTCGTTGCACTCTCCCAGCGAAACCGCCCACTCCGCGCGCATCCGGTCGTTGACCAGGCGCCACCCCAGGGTCGTCGAGACGGCCACGACGTCCCCCGGCGGGAAAGCGCGTTCGGGCTTGGGCAGCACCCAGGGCGCCCGGCTCATCGACTCCACGCCGCCGACGGCCACGACCTCGGCGTCGCCGGTCTCGATCGCACGGGACCCCAGCATGGCCGCGTCCAGCGACGAGCCGCACAGCCGGTTGACCGTGGTCGCCGGGATCGATGTGGGCAGTCCGGACAGCAGCACGGCCATCCGGCCGACGTTGCGGTTGTCCTCTCCGGCTTGGTTGGCGCAGCCCCACACCACTTCGTCCACCGCAGCGGCATCGAGGTCGGGCACCTTCGAGAGCAAGCCGGTCAGGACCGTGGCAGCCAGGTCGTCAGGTCGCACCGTCGCCAGCGCACCGCCGAAGCGGCCGAACGGCGTGCGCGCTGCCGCATACAGGAAGGATTCGGTCACGGATTCGACCCTAGGGTAGCCAGCTTGATCACATCCAATACTTCTTCGCCCCGCATTGATAAGCAGAAGGCATAAACTCATCCCGTGGAGCTACGCCACCTCCGGTCGTTCGTCGCTCTCGCCGAGGAGCGGCACTTCGGGCGCGCCGCCGCACGCCTGCACATCGCTCAGCCCGCCCTGTCCCAGCAGCTGAAAGTCCTCGAGCGGCAGATCGGCACCACTTTGCTGGACAGGTCGACGCGGCGTGTCGAGCTCACCGAGGCCGGCCGGCTGCTGCTGGGCCGAGCCCGGGAGATCCTGGCGGCGACCGGTCGAACCGTGGCCGACCTCGATCTGCTGGCACAGGGCCGAGCGGGCCGGGTGCGGGTCGGCTTCGTCGGGACTGCGACGTACGACGTGTTACCCCAGGTGGCGCAACGCGTCCGCGCTGAGCTCCCCGACCTCGAACTGGAGCTGCACGGCGAGTTGCTCGGGCCCGCGCTCCTCGACCGGCTCCGTGACGGCGACCTCGATGTTGCGCTGCTCCGGCCGGGTCCGGTGGACGGCATCGATCTTCACCGCGACGACCTGGTGGTGCAGGAGTTGCGTCGCGAGCCGCTGGTCGTGGTGCTGCCCAGCGGGCACCCACGTTCCCAGGACAAGGCGGTGGACCTGCTCGGGCTGGCGGACGAGGTGATCATCACCCATCCCTCCGGCCGCCGGTCCACGATGCAACCCCGAGTGCTCGAAGCATGCCGGGCCGCCGGGTTCGTGCCGGAGCTGCTCGAGGTCGGTGAAACCGGCACCCTGGTGGTCTTCGTCGCAGCCGGGCTGGGAGTGGGGCTGGTGCCGGAGTCGGTCCGCGCGCTGCGGCTCGAGGGCGTCGTGTACGTGCCTCTCACCGCCGCCGTCGAGGTCCCACTCGCGGTCGCCTACCGCCGGGACGCCGGCGCGGGCGTACTCCGGGTCGTCGATGTCGTGCGTGGCGTAGCAGGCCGTCCCTGACCCAGCCGGTCAGGCGCCGCTCGTACGACCAGACAGCTGGGCCGATGCACGATGCGGTCAGAGATCTTGCTGGTACCCCTCCGCCAGCAACCGCTGGATCTCGACCGGCGACAGCGTCTGGTCCGGTCGCTCGATGTTGTCCATCGTGAACACATTGGTGCCGGGAGCAACGGCGTACGCTGAGTCCAGGTCCGGCTCCCACAACGACGAACGGATGACGGCCTTTCCGCAGTGGAAGAAGACCTCCTCGACCTGCACGACGAGCGCGAGACGGACCGGTCGGGTCCCGGCTTCGAACCGGCACAGCACTTCGGGGTCGTCGGTGACGAATCCGTACCCGTTCACCCGCAGGGTCTCGGTGAGCCCGGGTACGAAGAACAGCATCCCGACCCGGGGATCGCGGACGACGTTGCGGAAGGAGTCGGCGAGGTTGTTGCCGGAACGGTCGGGCACCGCGAGCAGCCGCGAGTCGAGGACTCGAACGAAACCGGGCTCGTCTCCCCGGGGCGAGGAGTCTGCTCCGTCGGCCGACACGGTCGCCAGCACCACAAAGGGCGAGTGCGCGATGAAGCGATGTGCGACGAGGCCCACGTCCGGCCGCTTCTTGTTCCTCGCGGCCTCCTCCGCCGGCGGGAACGCCGCGTCGATCCCCGCAGCGTCGAGCCGCCGGTACCGGTGTCGTTGCACCGGTTGCTCCGCCGCAGCTCGTACGTCGGGGTGAACCCGAGTCCCGGGATCAGACATCGAGCACCAACTCCCCACCTGCCGAGCGGCTCACGCACGGCAGCATCACGCGTCCACCGGCACGTTGCCCTGCGGTCAGGACATCGTCGCGGTGCTCGATCTCACCCGCCAGCACAGTCACCTGGCAGGCGCCGCACAGGCCCGTGCGGCAGCCCGACGGCACGCGCACACCGCGCTGCTCGAGCATCTGCAGGGCGCTGCGGTCCGAAGGGACGGACACCGTCAACGCACTCCGCTGGGCGACCAGCGTGAACGGCTGGGGATCCGGCAACTCGAGATCGCGTGGCCGGAATCGCTCGGCATGGAACACGAGGTCAGGTCGACGGGCGCAGCTCGTCTCACAATCGTCGAGCAGGCTCTGCGGACCGCACGCGTAGATGCCGGCACCGGACGGCAGCTCCGCAATGAGCTGATCCACCGTCGGGCGCGGAGCAACAGAGGTGTCGTGGACGTGGATCTCTTGATCGGCGCCGAGCGCCTTGCCGAGGCGCTCCAGCCCGCGCAGATGGGCCATCCGATCGCGAGCGCGGCCGACGTAGTGCAACCGCCAGGGGGTCGCGGTGCCGGACGCTTCCTCGACAAGGGGCAGGAAGGGGGTGATGCCCACGCCGCCGGCGAGGAACAGCCACGCCGATTCCGTGTGGCTCAAGGCGAAGTGGTTGCGCGGGCGGCCGACCCGCACGCGCTGACCGGGACGCAGGAAGAGGTGAACGTACTCGGACCCACCTCGCGTGTCCTGGACCCGGTCGACCGTCACCTGGTACGTACGGCGATCACCGGGCGAGCCGCACAACGAGTACTGACGTCGCATGCCGTTGGGGAGTACCAGGTCGATGTGGGCGCCTGCGGTCCACGCGGGGAGCACAGCATCGTCGGGGGAGGTGAGAGTGACCGATACCAGGCCATGCCCCTCCCACGTCAGCGCTGTGACGATGACGGGCAGGTCGTCAGCCGCCTCACTCACGGCGTCGGCGGTCAACTCCCGCTCCCGTGCTCGGCCGGGACGTACGGTGGGTAGTCGGTGAACCCGCGTTCGTCCCCGCCGTACCAGGTGGCGCGCTCGCTCTCGGCCAGTGGCCAGCCGTTGCGGAGCCGCTCGACCAGATCCGGGTTGGCGATGTACGGGCGGCCGAAGGCGACCGCGTCGGCAAGCCCGGCGGCGAGGACGACGTCCGCACGCCGGCGGTCGTAGTCGCTGGCGACGATGATGCCGCCGCGGAAGGCTGTCCGTAAGGCGACCCGGAAGGCGTCGTCGACGACGGCGGTGCTCCGGCCTGCCGCGAGGTAGTTGGAGTTGTTGGACTCGACCAGGTGGAGGTACGCGATGCCGAGGGCATCCGCCGCGCGAGCGGCAAGGAGCGTCGTCTCGCAGATCTCCGGATCGTCGGTGTCGCCGTAGTCGACATCTGGCGACAGCCGCAGCCCCACCCGGTCGGGTCCCACCTCTCCGGCCACCACGGCCGCCAACTCCGTGACGAATCGTGCTCTGGCCGACGGTGAGCCGCCGTACCCGTCCGTGCGGTGATTGGTCGTGGACCGCAGGAACTGATCGGGCAGGTAGCCGTTCGCGGCGTGGATCTCGACACCGTCCGTCCCCGCGTCGACGGCCCGGCGAGCGGCGCGGCGGTAGTCGGCCAGGACGTCCGTGATGTCGGCCGCCGTCATCTCCCGAGGCACCGCAGCGGGCAGGTGCAGCGGCTCGCGACCGATCGGATCGAGGTACCACAGCCGCGCGGTCGGTGACCCGACCGGGGACGGCCCGAGCGGCTGGTCGCCGGCGATCAGCGGGTGCGAAATCCGGCCCACGTGCCACAGTTGGGTGAAGATCCGCGCTCCCGGGCGGCTGTGGACGGCGGCGGCGACGGTCGCCCAGGCGTCCTGCTGCGCGTCCGCGCGGAACTGGCGGGATACGCCGAAAGTTGTGTTCTCCTCGACGACCGACAAGGTCGACCGGAACGCCCGTCTGGTGTCCGGCGACGCCGTCGCGGAGATCACCCGGCTCAAGGCCGGCGACGGCGCGCCACTGCGGATCGGCGGCGCAACACTCGCCGCGACGGCGCTGCGGGCCGGGCTGGTGGACGACTACGAGATCGTCACGCATCCGGTCCTGGTGGGCGGCGGCTTGCCGTTCTTCACCGCCCTGGACAGCTGGGTACGGCTCAACCTGGTCGAGACGCGGACGTTCCCCGGCGGCGCCGTCCTGACCAGGTACGAGACGACAGGTTGAGCGCACTCAAGGCGGGGGCGCCCGGGCGATCTGCGGAGTGGGACGTCGGCGTCTTCCAGTACGGCGACGAGGTCCAGACCGCTCTGATCACGTTGGAGCGCAATCGCCGTACGTTCGCCTGGGAGTGCTGGGACGTGAACTCCGCCGGACTCCAGCCGACGGCTCCACCGGCGAGGGGCACTTCCCCGTCCCTAGCTCTTTGAGGAAAGCGCGAGTCTTGTCGGATGCGGGTGCTTTGATGCCGGGATGTACAAGGTCGTTCTCGGGGCGCTGGTTCGTGACGGTCGAGTCCTGCTGGCGCATCGGAGGGTAGACAAGCGGGCGTACCCGAACGTGTGGGATCTGCCCGGTGGAGTCATGGAACCCGGTGAATCAGAACTGGAGGCGTTGGTACGCGAACTGCACGAAGAACTGGGTGTGCAGGTAGCACCGGGGTCGGCCTCTCATTTGTGCCGGCTGACCGTACGGCCCGCTGACGCGCCGGCGGTCCTCAGTGCCTGGCTGGTGCGCGAGTGGGAGGGGTCGCCGACGAACGTCGCCCCCGAAGAACACGACGACATCGGATGGTTCGGCGTCGACGAACTTCCTCCGCCAGTCCACGTACCCGTCCGCACAGCTCTGCTGGAGGCGATGCGGTGAGAGTCACTGACCCGTGTTCGCAGCCACCAGTCGAGGGTCGCAGTTCCAGCCTCCCTCACAGGCACACCCCCGAACACACAAAAGCCCAGGTCAGAGAAGCTCTGCCTGGGCCTTCAAGTTTGCGCGCTCGGAGGGATTCGAACCCCCAACCTTCTGATCCGTAGTCAGATGCTCTATCCGTTGAGCTACGAGCGCTGGACAACGTCGAGTAACGATACATGGAGGTGGCGGGTGGAAGCCAATCGGGTCCGGGAGGGCGGGGTTGGAGCGGATCCGCGCCAGGTTCGGGTCTGTTCGTGGCCGCGTTGGAGGTTGGATCCGGGCAGAGTTTGGGGTGGGGTCCAGGCCGAGTTCAAGGCCGGGTCCGAGGGCTTGGCTTCCGGCCGAGTTCGGGAGCGGGGCGTTGGCGGCGGGGTGGAACCGGGGCGATGCGTGGTTGCGGCGTGATGCGGGCGGGAGCGGGCGAGCGGCGGAGTGGCTCGGTGTTCGGTGCGGCGTGCTGGGGTGGTGCGGGTCGGGGCTCTACGATCCGCGGCATGGGAATTGAGGACTTGCTGGGTGGGCGGGATCTGGGGGACGTGAAGAAGGCGGTCGGGTTCGTGATGGAGAACTCGGACGACTTCCAGAAGGTGCTCGAGCTGGTGCGGGAGTTGCCGGATGGCGCGGTCGGGTTCATCGGGAAGCTGCCGGAGCTGCTCAAGACGATCGGGTCGGGGCTGGCGGAGGCCGGGGAGCAGGCAGCGAAGGCGGCCGGTGCGCTCGTCGGGGACGACGGCGAGGGCGGGGCGCGGAAGGCGCTGACCGGGAGCGCCGGCACGATGAATGCGGCCAAGGACCGGCTGCACGACGCCGCCGGGATGCTCGCCGGGCTCGCGGGCGAGCTCGACAAGATCCCCGGCATCGGCGACGCGGCGGCGAAGAAGCTCAACGCCGGAAGCGGACAGATCGGCGGCGTCGCGACCGAGCTCGAGAGCCTCGCCGGGAACCTGCAGGACCTGTCCGGCATCCTCGCCACCGTCGGCGACGCGCTCAACGGCCTCGGCACGAAGCTGACCGAGTCCGGCGGCTCGGTCAAAACCTTACTGAGCTGACACAGCAGGAATCTCCGGTATCCCGCGACGCCGCCGCGAAGCACCTCGCACCACCACGCCATACGCCCCACGCACCACGCCGTACGCACCACGCCGTACGCACCATGCACCTTTTCGCACCGGCCAACGGCGTACGAGCCTCCTGCCACCCGGGGTTTGGACGGTTGGTCGGGGGCGTGAACACGTTATTGCCTGTCCACAGCCCCCACAGCCTGTCCACAGCCCCCACAGCCTGTTCACAGCCCCCGCAGGTGGTACCGGTCACCGGGGTCGGGCAGGGCGAGACGGGCGGGTGATGGACGGTGTGCAGGTCCGGTGGCGCGGGATGAAGTGACGGGGGTTTAGACAGGTTGTCGGGGGTTTGGACACGTTATTGCCTGTTCACAGCCACCACATGCGGCGGCAACCGCGGACGGCGGGACGGGACGCGGGCGGTGTCCGGGCCGACGGCGCACGGTCAGGTATCGGGGGTTCTACCGGCACTCGCGGGTTCGACCCAGTAGCCGGGGGCTTGGACCGGTAGGCGGGGGCTTGGACCGGTAGGCGGGGGTTCGGACCGGCAGTCGGGGGTTTGGACACGTTATTGCTTGTTCACAGGCACCACAGCTTGTTCACAGGCACCACACGCGGCGGCAACCGCGGGCCGCAGGACGGGACGCGGGCGGTGTCCGAGCCGGCGGCGCGCGATCAGGTATCGGGGGCTCTACCGGAACTCGGAGGTTCGAACCAGTAGCCGGGGTTCGGACCCGTCGTCGGGGGTTTGGACACGTTATTGCCTGTTCACAGCCACCACAGCTTGTTCACAGGCACCACAGGCGGCAGCAACCGCGGGCCGCGGGACGGGACGCGGGCGGTGTCCGGGCCGACGGCGCACGGTCAGGTATCGGGGGTTCTACCGGAACTCGTGGGTTCGAACCGGTAGCCGGGGGCTTGAACCGGTAGGCGGGGGTTCGGATCGGTAGGCGGGGGTTCGGACGGGTCGTCGGGGGTTCGGACCGGTCGTCGGGGGTTCGGATCGGTAGTCGGGGGCTTGGACACGTTATTGCTTGTTCACCGCCACCACAGCTTGTTCACGGCCACCTCGGCTTGTGCGCAGGTCTGTTGCCAGGTCACAGCCTCCACAGCTGGTTCACGGGGTCCGCGAGGTGTTCGCGGGCTCCGTGGGGTGTTCGCAGGCTCCGTGGGGTGTTCGCAGGCTCCGTGGGGTGTTCGCGGGCTCCGTGGGGTGTTCGCGGGCAGCGGGTTGGGGGGTGGTTCGGACCTTTGCGTGGTTAGGGTCGCGGTATGGGTAGTCGGCTGGTGCGGGGGACTGCGATCGGGTGTGGCGTGGCTGCGTTGGTGGGGGGTGTGGTCGGGTACGCGGTCGGGGAGCCGGTGACGCCGGAGGATCTGGCGCCGGCGCGGGCGATGCCGGGGGATCTGTGTGAGCGGATCGGAGACGTGGCGAACCTGTTGCCGAAGGCATCGGATGGGCCGGTCTTGATGGCGCAGGGCGGGTCGTCGACGATCACGTGTACGGCGGGGGTCGCGCGGGCGAAGGTCCGGGCGTACACGTCGGCGCGGGTGGTGGTGACGATCACGGCGTACGGCGGGAAGGACGCCGGTGCGGGGCAGGCGCCGTTCACGCCGTCGCAGGTGGCGAGCCGGACGTTCCAGCGGTCGCCGATGAAGGCGTACGAGGGGGATCGCCCGTACCCGACGAAGGTCAGCCGGACCTCGAGTGGACGCGCCGGTGACACCTGGAGCGTGCACGCGCTGGTGCAGCGCGCCGACGTCGTCGTTCAGGTGGACTACTCGGCCAACCCGGTTGAGGCGGACGCGGCGCAGCAGGCGGCGCTGGCGCTGGCGGACCGAGCGATCTGGGAGAGCAAGTGAGCAACAGTACGCCGGAGATCCCGGGCTACCAGTTCGATCAGCGGATCCTGCTGCACCCGCTCGCGGAGCTGTGGCACGGCCGCACGTTCACCGGGACCGACGTCATCGCGCTCGTCCTCAGCGACGAGGGCGCCCGCAACGAAGTCGTCGTCGACCGGCTGGCCCGCGACGCCGCGATCGAACTCGGGCGGACGGACGCCGCGCTCTGGGCGGTGAACTTCAACGCGCCGCGCCCGTACGCGATCACGCAACTCGTCCACGGCCGGACCGGCGCCGAACGCCTGGTCGATCCGCTCGACGGCGTGCTCGGCAACGATGAGGAGTCGCTCGCGGCGGTCCGCGCGCAGCTCATCGGGTACGGCGCGACGCCGCCCACGCTGCTCCCTGGCGACGCCGGGCATCAAAGCATCCCCACGTACGCCGCCCCGCCGCACAGCACCGCGCCGCAGGAAGACAACCCACTCGAAAGCGCCCAGCGCCCAAGCACCGGCCAGCAGCCCACCCAGCAACCCAGCCAGCAGCCCACCCAGCAACCCACCCAGCAACCCACCCAGCAACCCACCCAGCAGCTCACCCAGCAGCTCACCCAGCAACCAACCCAGCCGTACGCCGACCTCCCGACGTACACCGACCACCCCGAACCACCGCAAGCGCCCCAACCCGACCCACACAGAGCCGAAACCCAGCAGCAGCAACTCTCGAAGCTGGAGATCGCCCGCCAGTACCGCCACAAGATCGGCGCCTGGGTGTACGCCGTCGTCGCGGTCGTCGTGGTGCTCGTGTTCACGATCGCGTACTCGATCGGTACCGCGATCGGCGGCGCCGTGAAGCAGGAGGAGCCCGAGGCCGCGCCGCCCGCCGCTGTGAGCCCGGAACCGATCGCCTCGCCGGTGCTGCTCCAGCCGATCGAGCGCGTCACGACCGCGCCGTACAAGCGCCCCGACGGGTCGGCCGGTGTCTTCGGCGCGTCGTACGCGGCCAACGCCGACGTTCAGGTGGTCGCGAATGCCGAGCTGCCGTTCGCCGTGGGCTGGCCGCGGCCGCCGGAGGTCGGATTCCTGGGTGAGTCGTCGCAGGTGATCCTGCGCCGGATCGCCACCAAGAACGACTACGCCCCGGGCGGCCTGAAGAACTCGATGCGGGCGCAGATCGCGCTGCACCCGTGCGCCGGCCTGGCCCAGTGCGTCGCCGATCGGCCGGCCTTCGACCAGCTGTGGACGAAGATCTTCAAGGCGCCGCGACCCGCGACCGCGAAGGACTCCCGGACTTGGTTGACGGTGTCGGCGAAGGCGCCGTACACGATCACGATGACGCGCGCGTTCTTCAGCGGCGGGCAGTGGTGGCTGGTCGGCGCGATGGTGCACGGCCAGCCGGCCGAGGCGCCGGACATCCAGCGGGTCGTGAACGACATCTGGCGGCAGACCAGTTGATCTGCCGAAAAATCTCCTGAAGGGCCCGCGCGAACCGCGCGGGCCCTTCTCTTTTTCACAAGCGGCACCGGAAAGCGATTGTCGCCGAAACTTTGTGACCGGGTTCACATGCTACCGGTTCCCAGACCCCGGCTGGGTCGGTTAACGTTAGTACCACTTGCACACTGGTATGTATCCACTGGTACCACTGGTCTGCGAGACATCACTACCGCCAGCCAGCCGTGTCGCACCGCCGGAGACCCCGGCGGCCGGCCGTCGTACCGCCCTCAGCGTCGAGGGGACGGGCGGCGCCGGACCCGACAGCCGAGAGGGAATGAGCCGCGAATGACGACCACCGCCAGCCCGACCCATGCCGAGAACCCGGACCCCCTCACTGCCGAGGACCACACCTACGACCTGACCGGCGCCCCGACGCAGCACGCCGGCCTGCTGGCCTGGGTGGCCGAGGTCGCCGCGCTCACGACGCCGGACCGGATCCACTGGGTCGACGGATCCGACGCCGAGTACGCGAAACTCACCGACGAACTGGTCGCGGCCGGGACGATGGTCCGGCTGAACGACCAGAAGAAGCCGAACTCGTTCTGGGTCCGCACCGACCCGTCCGATGTCGCGCGCGTCGAGCAGCGCACGTTCATCTGCTCGGTCCAGGAGAAGGACGCGGGTCCGACCAACAACTGGATGGACCCGGCGCAGATGAAGGCGCTGATGACCGAGCTGTACCGCGGCAGCATGCGCGGCCGGACGATGTACGTCGTCCCGTTCTGCATGGGGCCGCTGACCGCCGAGAAGCCGATGTTCGGCGTCGAGATCACCGACTCGGCGTACGTCGTCGCCTCGATGCGGATCATGTGCCGCACCGGCGCCGAAGTGCTCGAGAAGATGGGCACCGACGCCCCGTACGTGCCGTGCCTGCACTCGGTCGGCGCGCCGCTCGAGCCGGGGCAGCAGGACGTGCCGTGGCCGTGCAACGACGAGAAGTACATCGTCCAGTTCCCGGAGGAGCGGACGATCTGGTCGTACGGCTCCGGGTACGGCGGCAACTCGCTGCTCGGCAAGAAGTGCTACTCGCTGCGGATCGCGAGCGTCATGGCGCGTGACGAGGGCTGGCTCGCCGAGCACATGCTGATCCTCAAGCTGATCTCGCCCGAGAAGAAGGTGCACTACATCGCGGCCGCCTTCCCGAGCGCCTGCGGCAAGACCAACCTGGCGATGCTCGACCCGACCCTGGAGGGCTGGGAGGTCGAGACACTCGGCGACGACATCGCCTGGATGCGGTTCGGGAAGGACGGCCGGCTGTACGCCGTGAACCCGGAGTTCGGCCTGTTCGGCGTCGCGCCGGGCACCGGCTGGAAGACCAACCCGAACGCGATGCGCACCATCGAGAAGGGCAACTCGGTCTTCACCAACGTCGCGCTCACCGACGACGGCGACGTCTGGTGGGAGGGCTACTCGCCGACCCCTCCGGACCACCTCACCGACTGGAAGGGCCGCGAATGGACGCCGGACTCGGGCGAGCTGTCCAGCCACCCGAACAGCCGGTTCTGTACGCCGATCAAGCAGTGCCCGATCATCGCCGACGAGTACGACGACCCGAACGGCGTGCCGATCTCCGCGATCATCTTCGGCGGCCGCCGCGCGACCACGGTGCCGCTGGTGACCGAGTCGCGGGACTGGGCGCACGGCGTGTTCATGGGCGCGACGCTGTCCTCGGAGACGACGGCCGCGGCCGTCGGCGAGGTCGGCGTGGTCCGGCGCGACCCGATGGCGATGCTGCCGTTCCTCGGGTACGACGCCGGGCAGTACTTCGACCACTGGCTGACCGTCGGCAAGCAGCACGACGCCGCGCAACTGCCGCGGATCTTCTACGTGAACTGGTTCCGCAAGGACGAGAACGGCAAGTTCGTCTGGCCGGGCTTCGGTGAGAACAGCCGCGTGCTCAAGTGGGTCATCGAGCGGATCGAAGGCACAGCGGAGGCGGTCGAGACGCCGATCGGCCGGGTGCCGGCGCCAGGTGCGCTCGACGTCACCGGGCTCGACCTGACCGAGCACGACCTGCAGATCGCCCTCGACGTCGACGCCGAGCAGTGGAAGGCCGAGATCCCGCTGATCGAGGAGTGGTTCGCCAAACTCGGCGACACCGTCCCGACCGAACTCAAGGTCGAACTCGACCACCTCAAGGCCCGCCTCGGCTGAGCCGGCCTCAAAAGGCTCAGCCGGAGAAACGGCCGGCCGCCGAATCGGAAGCCGGCGGCCGGACCGGCAGCGCGGCGCCCCGGATCATCCGCCGGGGCGTCGCGCTGTCCTTTCCGCGAGCACCGCCCGGACCTCGTCGTCGGTCACCGGTGAGAAGTCCCGGTACGCCTGCCCGACCGCGGTGAAGTACTGCGGGATCCACGCGCACACCACCTGATCCGCCACCCGCGACAGCCGCCGGCAGCTCTCCACGCCGCCCACCGGCACCGCGACGATCACCCGCGCCGGCTGCTTCCGCCGTACCGCCTCCACCGCCGCGCGCATCGTCGCGCCGGTCGCGAGCCCGTCGTCGACCAGGACCACCACCCGGTCCCGGACGTCGATCGGCGGCCGATCGCCGCGGTAGGCGTGTTCCCGGCGGCGTAGCTCGCGCTCCTCGTCCCGCCGTACCGCGTCCAGCGTCGCCGGCGAGACTTCCGCCGCGATCGGCTCGTTGCGGACCAGCTGCAACTCGTCGCCGACACCGGCGATCGCGCCCATCGCCAGCTCCGGCTGGCCGGGCAGACCGAGTTTGCGGACGATCAGCACGTCGAGATCCGCGTCCAGGGCGTCCGCCACCGGGCCCGCGACAGGTACGCCGCCGCGCGCCAGCCCGAGGACCAGAGCGGTACCGCCGGCCGATCGCAGCTCGCCGGACAACTCGTTCGGCAACTCCTCGGCCAGTGCGCGGCCCGCGGCCGCCCGGTCCGGGTACGGCCTCCTCATAGCGCCCATGATCCACGTACGTTGAGCACATGCGAACCGTCGACACGAAGATCGGTGTGATGCTTCCGCTCGGAGCCGGGGACGGACCGGGTGGCGGCATGCCCGGTTGGAAGGACGTCCGGGCCGTCGCCGAGGCGACCGAACGAAACGGCCTGGACTCCGTCTGGCTGGCCGATCACTTCCTCTACCGGGACCCGCGGGGGCAGGTCTACGGGATGCACGAGAGCTGGACACTGCTCAGCGCGGTCGCCGCGGTCACGTCGCGGGTCGAGCTCGGCAACATGGTGCTCTGCGCATCGTTCCGTGATCCGGGCCTGACCGCGAAGATGGCCGCGACCCTCGACGAGGTCTCCGGCGGGCGGCTCACGCTCGGCGTCGGCGCCGGCTGGCACGACCCGGAGTACGAGGCATTCGGGCTGCCGACCGACCACCGGGTCGGGCGCTTCGCCGAATGGCTCGAGATCGTCGCGCGACTGATCCGCGGCGAGACGGTGACCTACGACGGCACGTATTACACCGTTCGCGACGCCAACCTCGATCCCGCGCCGCCGCACCGGATCCCGCTGCTCGTCGCCGGGCACCGGCCGCGGATGATGCAACTGATCGCGCAGTGGGCCGACGCCTGGAACACCGCGTGGTACGGCGCACCGGATCTGAAGGTCGAGGAGCGGCTGGAAACGTTGCGCCAAGCCGTGGAGACCGCGGGGAAGCCGGCCGGGTCGGTGAGTGCCACCGCGGGCATCGTCGTGCGCGATCCTGATCAGTCCGTGGCAGATCCGAGCCCGTCGGGGATCGTCGTCGGCGAGTTGGCTCAGGCGGTCTCGGCGTACCAGAAGCTCGGCGTGGAACACCTGATCATCTCGCCGGAGCCGATGACGCCGCGGACGGTCGAGCGGATCGCGGACGCGACCGGACGCTGACTTCCCGACCCCGCTTTTGCCGCCGCCCGGGTCGACCGGATAGTCTTGGCCGTCGTCGTGTCCCCACCCGGGGAACGTCGGAGGAGGCGTCGCCTAGTCCGGTCGATGGCGCCCGCCTGCTAAGCGGGTTGAGGGTAACCCCCTCTCGCGGGTTCAAATCCCGCCGCCTCCGCTCCTGGGAGCTCCCTGTCTGCAGAAAGCGCAGACTTGGGAGCTCCGGGTGTTTCCGGGGGTGCAACCCCCGGACGCCGCCCGGCGGGGCTTCGCCCCCCGGACCCCCCACGCCGGGCTGGGCGCATGGTTGCCTCGGCCTTGCGAGTCGCCTGTTCGTGAATTGCTTGGGCTTCGAGTCGTTTCCGCTGGTGGGACAGGACTCGCCTTTGTTCCGTGGGAGGGAACGGGCCGGGCCGGTCTCGGGACCGCGTGTTGTCTCAGGGTGTGGATTTGGGGTGGGGTGGGGCGGACTGTTCGGGGGTGTTGACCTGGGGCTGTGTACGCTGGCGAGCATCGACGGGGGTCGTCTGCTTCACGTCAACCAAAGTGCGGGCGTGGGCGTCTGAAGTACCGTGGGCCGCTGCGTGTGGCCGGCGGAGGGGTCGTCACGTCGTCGATCAGGGAACGGAGCCATGTCGCGGAGCACTCGCGCAGCCGGTCGCAGGGCGGCGCCCCGGGCCGTCCGGTCCCGGGCTCGTACGCACCGCGCCCGGACGGCATCGAAGGCGATCGGGCTGACACTGCTGAGCGCACTGGTCCCCGGGTCGGGGCTGATGATGGGCGGGCGCAAGAAGCTGGGCGCCTTCGTCCTGACGCTCAGCATCGGTCTGCTGGTGATCGCTGCGTACGTCGGACTCACCCAGCGGGACTCCGTGCTCGCGCTCGCTGTCTCCCCGCGCCAACTGCTGATCGCGACCGGCGCCGTCGTGCTGCTCGGCATCGGCTGGATCTGGACCGTGGTCGCGTCGCACAAACTGCTCCGCCCGGTCAGCATGACCTACACCGGCCGGCTCGCCGGATCGATGGTCGTCGGGCTGCTCTGCTTCGCGATCGCCGTACCGACGACTGTTGCGGCCCAGACCGTGATGGCGCAGCGCGACCTGGTCGGCAGCGTGTTCCAGAGCGAGGGCAACTCCAAGAGCGCGACCCGGCCGAAGGTCGACAACGCCAAGGACCCGTGGGCGAACACCCCCCGGCTGAACCTGCTGCTGCTCGGCGCCGACGACGGCGTCGGCCGGACCGGTGTCCGCACCGATACCGTGATCGTGGCCAGCATCGACACCAAGACCGGTGACACCGCGCTGATCTCGCTCAGCCGGAACTGGATGCGGATGCCGTTCCCGAAGGACTCGCCGCTGCACGAGGCCTACCCGGACGGTTTCTGGGACCCGAAGCAGGGCAACGTCGAACAGCCCGAGTACTACCTCGACGCGATGTACGAGAACGTCCCGAAGGCGCACCCGGGCATCCTCGGACAGACCGACAACGAGGGCGCGGACGTGGTCAAGCTGGCCGTCGGCGCCGCGCTCGGCCTGAAGATCGACTACTACATGCAGGTCAACCTGGCCGGCTTCCGGCAGATGATCGACGCGCTCGGCGGCATCACCGTCAACGTCAACTACCGGGTGCCGATCGGTGGCGACTACGGCGCCGGCCCCGGGTCGAACAGCGAGAAGAAGCCCAGCGGCTACATCGAGCCCGGCCCGAACCAGAAGCTCGACGGCTACCACGCGCTGTGGTTCGCCCGCGGCCGCTACGGCCTCAGCGACCCGTCCCGGCAGGAGCGGCAGCGCTGCACGATCCACGCCCTGGTGAACAGCGCCAACCCGCAGACCCTGGTGACGTCGTACCAGCAGATCGCCAACGCCGGCAAGGAACTGCTGCGCACCGACATCCCGCTCGACATCCTGCCCGCGTTCACGCAACTCGGCCTCAAGGTGAAGGGTGCCAAGGTCAGCAACATCGACCTGGACAAGAGCAAGAACTTCCCCAGCGGCAAGAACCCGAACTACGAGGCGATGCGCGAGATCGTCCAGAAGGCGCTCGCCCCGAAGCCCGGGAAGGCGCCGAGCAAGAAGCCGACCGACCCGTCGACCAATTCCCCGACCAAGTCGCCGACCTCGAGTACGACGACCAAGCGGCCGAACACGTCGACGTCGCCGAAGAGCACGCCCACCCCGGGCGAGGAGCAGAACCTCGCCGACGCCTGCGCCTACAACCCCAAGCAGACCGGCAACAACTGACCCACAACTGCCCCAGGCCGCCGACGGGGGTTCGGTGAACCCCTCGCAGGGAAGTATTGGACCGCGATGAAACTGGTCACACCTGGGGGTGACTGTGAGGCCTTCCTTGGCGGTCGCGGCCGCACTCGCCGTTCTGGCCTGCGCCGGTTGCAGCGGCGAGCCGGACGATGCGGACGGCCCCGCGGCGTCCCGCGCGACCGCGTCCAGCGCAGCACCACCACCTTCCTCGACCGCACCCAAGCCGAAGCCCAAGCCGAGTCCCGTCGCGCTGTCGGTGCCGATGTACCAGCGAGCGCTGACCAACGTCGAGAAGGTTCTCAAGCCGTACGCCCTGCGCGTGATGAACGCGCGGACCATCCCGGCCTTCGACGCCGCCCGCGCCCAGCTCGCCGCGGCCGTCGTTCTCGAGCGGACCGAGCTCGCGAAGATCACGCCGCCGCGCGGGCTGGTGTCGGCTCATCCCCAGGTCCTCGACGCGTTCGACGCCTACGCGGGCGACGTGAGTACGCAACTGGCCAAGGCCGGTGAGACCAAGACCGGTTGCGGTCTGCCGAAGGCGCCCGACGTCCGGCTGTACGAGGCGAAGACCGGCGTCCGGTCCGCGTTCGCCGGGCTGGCGCAGGACGTGCAGAAGTCGATCGGCCGCGGGGTGAAGTTCGGCGCGCTGGCGGTGCCCGCGCAACCGGCCAAGCCGGCGGTGATCGGCGGCCGTGGCAGCAACGGCGACGTGTTCCAGCGGTCCGGGCCGCGCGGCTCCGGGACGCTGCGGGTGACGAACTCTGGCGACGACATCGTGATCGTGGTCACCTCGAGCAGCCCGCGCAAACCGATGGCCTCGATGTACGTCCGCGCGAACAAGTCGGCCACGCTGAGCGGGATCCGCGGCGACTACTGGGTCTACTACAAGTCCGGGACGAACTGGGACGAGAAGAACCACCGGTTCACCGACGACTGCTCGTACGCCAAGCTCGAGCGCCGCCTGGACGGCGGGTACATCTGGTCGCTGACGCTGCGATCCATCGCCGGCAACACCACGGAGACCGAGACCGACCCGTTCTGATCCGCGCGCCCCGGCCGGATGAGATCCTGGGACGATGCGGACGACGTACCGGATGCGGGCGGGGCGGTTCCTCGGGATCCTGGCCGCCGGGCTGATCATTCTCGGAGTGGCCGCGGTGGTCTGGGCGCTCGGGCTGCCGGGTGCCGTGGTGTCGGTGTTCGGCACGCTCGGCGGGCTGATCGTGCTGGCCGGGCTGTGGATCCTGGCCCGCCCGCCGCTGGTCGCGCGGCTGCGGGACCGGGAGCTGGAGGTCCGCGGCGTCCGCACTCCGTGGACCGACATCACCGAGGTCGGCCGGGTCGAGACCACGCACGGCGAGGCGGTCGTGCTGCGCACCAAGTACCCGGATCAGCCGGTGCTGGTGCCGATCTCGTGGCTCGCGCCGGGCCGGGCGACCGAACTGGAGACCGCGCTGCGGGACAAGCTGAACGCCGTCCACGGGTACACGATCTGGGACGGGACTGCCCCGGACGACAACGGCAGCGCAGAATGATCCGGTGCTCTCCTTCGACCTGTCGTACGACGAACTCCTGACGTACCAAGGCACCAACCCGCGGCCCGACGACTTCGACGAGTTCTGGGACAAGGCGTTGCTGTCACTCGACGAGGTGCCGGCCGAGTCCGAGTTCGTCGACGCGACCGACTTCCCGCTGACCACCGCGACCGCCCAGCACCTGTACTTCACCGGCACCGGCGGGTACCGCGTGCACGCCAAGGTGATCCGGCCCGCAGAGCCGACCGGCCCGGCCGTGCTGGTGTTCCACGGGTACGGCGGTGAGCAGCCGAAGTGGGTCGACCTGCTGCCGTATGCGGCACGCGGATTCACGGTCGCGGCGCTGGACGTGCGGGAGCAGGTCGGGTTCCGTACGGCGTCACAGGAGCCGAACAGCTTCTCGTTGCACAACCACTTGGTGCACGGGCTGGACGACGGCCCGGACGGGCTGCTCTACAAGCACGTCTACCTGGACACGCGGCGACTGGCCGACCTCATCGGCGGTTTGCCCGAGGTCGACGCGAGCCGGATCGCGACGACGGGCTGGAGCCAGGGCGGGGGGCTGTCGCTGGTGGCGGCCGCGCTGACACCGACGATCAAGTACACGACGAGCGTGTACCCGTTCCTGTGCGACTTCCAGCGGACGTGGGACCTCAACCTCGACACCGCGCCGTACGACGAGATCGTCATCTGGTTCCGCAAGCGCGACCCGCGGCACCTGCGTCAGGACGAGGTGTTCAGGACCCTCGGCTACATCGACGTGCAGCATCTGGCGCCGCGGATCCGGGCCGAGGTCACCTTGTTCACCGGCCTCGAGGACCAGATCTGCCCGCCGTCCACCCAGTTCGCGGCGTACAACAAGATCACATCGCCGAAGGACGTCCGCACCTACCCCGACTTCGGCCACGACGACCTGCCCGGCGCGCACGACGACATCTACCAACTGATCGGCGCCAAGCTCTGAATCTGTCTAGAGCAGGAACCAGTAGTTGACGGTCGGGCCCTGCATCGCGAGTCCGCCGCCGAGGGAGTCGTAGAGGGCGCGGGCCGAGGCGTTCCCCTCGCCGGTGGTGAGGAACATCTTGTTCGCGCCGGCGGCGCGGCCGGCGTCCATGAACGCGACCAGCAGGGACCGGCCGATCCCCTTGCGGCGGTGGGATGCGCTGACCTCCAGTTGGTGGACGTACAGCATCGACTCGCCGTCGGGCCGGGCGAGGTGGTGGCCCCAGCACCAGCCAGCGATGTCATCGCCCGCGGTGGCCACGAAGGCCAGCGCGCTCGGGGCGTCGAGGTATTCCGGACCGGCCTCCACCTCCATGAAGGTGTGGACAGCACGCGCGAGCAGGTCCGCATCCGGGACCTGGACGATCGTCATTTCCGCCACGTGATCGAGTAGCGGAACAGGAGATGGCGGCGGAACGTCGCGCCCGGCAGCAGAGTCATGGTGTGGTCGCGCATCTCCTCGTAGGTGACCGGTGGCGGCCACACGGTCGGTGACGGATGCTCCCAGCACCCCTTCGTCAGTCGGTGAACCCGATGGACGGCGGCACCGGCGACGACCTGCGGCAGATCGCGCGGGAGCCACTCGCGGGCCAGGCCGATCACCACGAGCACCCCGCCCGGGCGCAGCAACTCCCGCATCCGCAGCAGGCCCTCACGGGCGTCGACGTGGTGCAGCGTGGCGATCGAGCCGATGACGTCGTACGACTCCGGCTCGAGCGGGTACTCGAGGAAGTCCCCGAGGACGTACTCGATGTCGAGTGCGCGCTCAGCGCCCGCCGGAACGGCCCGCAGCACCTGCGGGTGATAGTGGATGTTGTGGTTCCACGGCTGTTTCATCCGCCGTGGGTCACCGGCGGCCGAGCGCCGCGTCGATCGCGTCCGCGAGCGCCTGGTCGTCGTCCGCCCGCCACGCATGACCCTGCGAACAGGTCCAGTTGTCGGGCTCCGGCGGGATCACGCAGCCGTACAGGCGAACCTTTCCGGCGGCGGCTGCCGCACGTGCGACCGGCGTCGGCAGTCCGTAGAGAATCGGCACACCCCGTTCCCCACACACCGGACACGCTGGACCCTTCGCCATACCCCCACGGTACGGCACCGGAGGCCACTCGGCCCGCAGACAGCTGCGGGCCGAGTGGGTGTGCGGGTGGTCAAGTAGCTCCGCGGTACCGGCCTGGTGAGGCATGGTCAGTACTGCGCAGCCGCCTAGTTGGCCTAGTTGGCCTCTTTGGCCCAGTAGTGCCATTGCGGGGACACGACCGGGGAGCGGGTCAGGCCGTCCGGCCAGGTGGCCGGCAGGTCGTGACTGCGCGCCGCGTAGAGAATCACCTCCGATGCGTTCCGGTCACCTCGGACGGTGACCCGCGCGGCGGTCTCGGCCCGCATGTCGGCGAGGTAATGGATCGCCGGCAGGAACTCGGCGCTCAGTCGCGCGCTGAGCCGGCCGACGGGTTCGTCGTCGAGCCTGATCTCGACCACGATCCGGTGCCGATCCTGGATGCAGTCCTCCTCCTCGATCGCATGCATGGTGGCGTACGCCCAGCACTCGCCCTCCGGACGGAAGAACGGTGCCAGCACCTCCGGATGAACCTCGCTGCCCGGCACCACGATGCCGCTGCCGGGCGGAAGTAGGTGAAAGCTGCCTGGCGGGGGCAGGTTCACCGGGACCAGCATGTGCGGCTGCCCGAGGGCGACCGCGACGCTGGCGTGGAACGCGGTGCCCTGGGTGCCGTTGCCGTCCCAGTCCGCCGGTTCCCATTCGCTGACCCACAGGTGGCAGGGGACCCGCGGTTGCAGGCCTTGCGCCACCAGCTCTGACAGCACCGGGTGGTACCGGTGCGCGTCGTCCCTCGGCAGATAGCCGACAACCTTGCCCTGCACCCGAACGGCGATCGACCGCGGGTCGAAACGGTTGTGCGGTTCCGGGACGAGGTCCGCCTCGGTGTCCAGATCTGCGCCGCGCGCCGGGATGGGGTCGGGGAACAGGCTACGGATCGCCTGCTCGTGCGGGGCCTCCCGCACGACTTCCTGACCGCACCACAAAGCGTCGCCCCACAGACTGAACGGAATCAGTTCCATGTGCCCTCCAGTCCTCACTGACCGGCTTTACCCGGCTCATCTCTCCCAGGGGCCTGGTCGTTACAGCGGGTGAGCGTGTGAAAACTAAGATGCCCAGTGAAGTGCCGTTTCACGCATGGTGCAAGAGTCTGATACGCAAAGGTATCCGTCGGTCCGGACTGTGGACGCGAATCGTCTTGTGCAGCGAGCGAATCGGCGAAGATCGTGCAAATGCACGGGAAGGAACTCCATGCAGGGCAGTGGTTCAGTCGCTCGATCGACGGTTGACGCGGCAACGATCGAGGCGGCCGTCAAGCGTTTGGACGGCGTCGCCGTCCGTACTCCGTTGCAGCGCAACCTGCGGCTCTCCGAGCGCACCGGCGCGCAGGTCTGGCTCAAGCGGGAGGACCTGCAGATCGGTCGCTCCTACAAGTTGCGCGGGGCGTACAACCTGATCGCGCAACTCGACGACACGGCCAAAGCCGCGGGTGTGGTCTGCGCTAGCGCGGGCAACCACGGCCAGGGACTGGCGTATTCCTGCCACATTCTCGGTGTGCACGGCAAGGTCTACGTACCGCGGACGACGCCGCGGCAGAAACGTGACCGGATCAAGGCGCTCGGCGGCAAGCAGATCCAGGTCGTCGTCACCGGCGACACCTACGACGACGCGGCCGCGGCGGCGTACGCCGAGGCGTCGGCGACCGGCGCGACGATGGTGCCGGCGTTTGACGACCCGAGAACCGTTGCGGGACAAGGGACCGTGGCGATCGAACTGGTCGAGCAACTCGGCCACGCGCCCGACGTCCTGGTGGTGCCGGTCGGCGGCGGCGGGCTGGTCGCCGGGGTGTCGACGTGGATCAGACAACGGCATCCCGGCGTGCGCATCGTCGGCGTCGAGCCGGCCGGTGCGGCGAGTATGGCCGCCGCTGTGGAGGCGGGAAAGCCGGTGACGTTGCCGCAGCTGGACAGTTTCGTCGACGGTGCCGCCGTACGCCGGGTCGGTGACGTGACGCTTCCGCTGGTGCGGCAAGGCGGTGTGGAGTTGATGTCCGTGCCCGAGGGTCTGGTCTGCTCGGAGATGCTGGAGCTGTACCAGACCGACGGCCTGATCGCCGAGCCGGCCGGGGCGCTGTCGACCAGTGCCTTGGGCAACGGTCTCGACGTACGCCCGGGTGAGACCGTCGTCTGCCTGCTGTCCGGCGGGAACAACGATGTCAGCCGGTACGGCGAGATTCTCGAGCGCTCGTTGGTTTACGAAGGACTCAAGCACTACTTCCTGGTCACGTTCCCACAGGAGCCCGGAGCGCTCCGGGCGTTCCTGGACGAGGCGCTCGGACCGGACGACGACATCACACTGTTCGAATACGTGAAGCGGAACAACCGCGAGACCGGGGTCGCGCTGGTCGGCATCGAGATCAGTACGCGGGACGACCTCCCACTGCTGCTTTCGCGGATGGAGGCCGCCCCGCTGGACATCGAGCGGATCAACCCGAACTCCCCCGAGTTCCGGTACCTGATCTGAGCGGATCAGCCCTTGGTGTGCTTCGCGTGCCGCGGGTCGTTCGGATGCGTTCCGTCGTCCCAGTTCGGCGGATGCACGGGCTGCTCGTCGGTCGCGCCGCCCATCGGCTGACCGGTCGCTTCCGGCCCCACACCGTTGGGAGCACCCACACCGTCACGCCCGTCCGGAGCCCGATGGTGCCCCTGGACTGCCCGGTCGTCGCGGGCCATCCCGTCGTCGCGCGTCATCGCGTCGTCGCGGGTCATACGGCTTTCGCGCGCCATCCCGTCGTCCCGTGTCTTCCCGTTGTCGTAGTCCTTGTCGGGCCACAGGTTCTGGGCTTGGCCGCGATGTTCCTCGGCTTCCGCGCGGGCGCCGTCGGCGGCTTCGCGCCGTTCGTTCGCACCGGCGGCGAGGCGGCGTGCCTCGGCGGCCTTCTCGTCGGCGATCGCCTGCGCCTTCCGGGCGCGGGCGTCGACCTCGTCGGCAGCGGCCTGCTGCTTCTCGGCCTGCAGCGCGCTCGCCTGCGCCTGCTGCTCATGTTCGTACGCCTGCTCACGGTCCCGCTCGGCCCGCCGCTTCGACGACCGTGACATCGCGCCGGCGATCAGCGCGATCACGATCACCAGTACGGCGACCGCGACGACGATCCAGACAATGGTCATTCCGTCCATCGGTCCTCCTCGGCTCGATGATCAGAACCACCGGTACCCGCCGTCGTCGCGGTCTAACGCCGTACCCGCGGGAACACGCGCAGTTCGGCCCGGCCCCGGCTCAGACCAGCCCGCGCCGGGCCGCCCAGACGATCGCCTCGATCGCCGTACTGAACCCGAGCCGGTCGCAGATCACCCGGGTGCGCCGGCGGACCGTGCGCTCGGACAAGTCGAGGCGGCGTGCGACACCGTCGACGGGCAGGCCGGTGGCGAGCAATCGGAGCAACTGCAAGTCGTCGTGACTGATCTCGCGCGGTGGCACCCGGCGTGCCATCGGGCGGATTTCCTGGGAGAGGACGGTCATGCTGATCACCTGGTTCCGAAGACCCGGGACTCGGCGGCGTCCCAGTCGGCCGGTTTGCCCTGCGGGTCGTAGCGCCGCAGAGAATGGGTGGACCGGACCAGCGCGCGCATCGCGCCCAGGTCCGGGAAGGGCTCGCCGAGGGCGCGAGCCTGGACGAGGACGTTGCCGAGCGCGGAGGCCTCGACCGGCCCGGCGAGCACCGGTACGCCGCACGCGTCGGCGGTCAACTGACACAGCAACTCGTTCTGCGAGCCGCCGCCGATGACGTGCAGTACGTCGACGTCGCGATCGGCGATCGTCTGCGCGGCCCGGAGGGTACGGCGGTACGCGAGCGCGAGGCTTTCCAGAATGCAGCGGACAAAGGCTCCTCGCGACCGCGGCACGTCCTGCCCGGTGTCCCGGCACTGCGCCTCGATCAGCGCCGGCATGTTGCCCGGGGCAAGGAACTCGGAAGCGTCCGGGTCGATCAGCACGGCGAACGGCGGCGCGTCCGCCGCCCGCCGCAACAGGCCGGCCAGATCGTCGTCACCCCAGATCCGCTGGCATTCCTGCAGAATCCACAGCCCCATCACATTGCGCAGGAACCGAATCCGCCCGTCGACTCCGCCTTCGTTGGTGAAGTTCTCGGCCCGCGCCTCGGCGCTGAGCACCGGTGCGTCGAGTTCGAGGCCGACGAGCGACCAGGTCCCCGACGAGATGTACGCGAACCGGTCGTCGACGGCCGGTACGGCGACCACGGCCGAGGCGGTGTCGTGCGATCCGACCGCGATCACCGGGATACCGGGTTCCAGCCCGGTCTCGTCCGGCAGCGCGGTGCCGATCACGTCGCCCGGCTCGCGCAGCGCGGGAAGAATCCGTCGCGGCAGCCCGGCGCGCGAGAGCAGCTCGTCACTCCACTCTCGTGCGCGGACGTCGTACAACTGGGTGGTCGAGGCGTTGGTTCGCTCGACGCCGATCGCTCCGGTCAGCCAGTAGCTCAGCAGGTCCGGGATCATCAGCAGCGTCGCGGCGTCGGCCGGCAACTCCTCGGCGGCGAGCTGGTAGATGGTGTTGAACGGCAACTGCTGCAGTCCGGTGACGGCGTACAGGTCGGCGGCCGGGATCGTCGACAGGACTCGTTCCATCACGCCGTCGGTCCGTGAGTCGCGATAGTGCACCGGGTTGCCGAGGAGACGGCCGTCGCGGTCCAGCAGGCCGTAGTCGACCGCCCACGAGTCGATGCCGATACCGTCCAGCTCTCCCGCGCCCTGGAGGCCTTCGAGGATCGACCGGTAGAGGTGGATGACATCCCAGTGCAGGCGGCCGCGCACCCGCACCGGGCCGTTCCAGAAGCGGTTCAGCTCGCGCAACCGCAGGACGTCCGGGCCGACCTCGCCGAGCATGACGCGCCCGCTCGAGGCCCCCAGGTCCACTGCCGCGACACGCTTCATCGGCTCACCTAACGCAGGAAGGCGGCGGCCACGCCGGCGTCGACAGGCACGTGCAGGCCGGTCGTGTGCGTCAGGTCGCCGCCGGTCAGCGCAAACACCGCGGCCGCGACGTTCTCCGGCAGCACCTCCCGCTTCAGCAGGGTCCGCTGCGCGTAGTACGCACCCAGTTCTTCCTCGGGTACGCCGTAGACCGCGGCCCGCTGAGCGCCCCATCCACCGGCGAAGATCCCGGAGCCGCGGACGACGCCGTCCGGGTTCACGCCGTTCACGCGGATGCCGTACTCGCCGAGCTCGGCCGCGAGCAGCCGGACCTGGTGCGCCTGGTCGGCCTTCGCCGCGCCGTACGCGACGTTGTTGGGACCGGCGAACACCGAGTTCTTGCTGGAGATGTAGACGATGTCTCCGCCGAGGCCCTGGTCGATCAGCACCTTCGCGGCCGCCCGCGAGACCAGGAACGAGCCCTTCGCCATAACGTCGTGCTGCAGGTCCCAGTCGCGTTCGGTGGTGTCGAGCAACGACTTCGAGATCGAGAGGCCGGCGTTGTTGACAATCAGATCGACGCCGCCGAACGCCAGCACCGCCTCGCGCAGCGCCGCCTCGACCGCGTCCGCCGACGACACGTCCGCGCCGACCGCGACGGCCACGTCGGACGAGCCGATCTCCTTCGCCACAGCCTCGGCGGCCGCGAGGTCGAGGTCCGCGACAACGACACAGGCCCCCTCGGCGGCGAGCCGCATCGCGATCGCCTTGCCGATCCCGGAGCCACCGCCGGTCACGAACGCGACCCGGGTGGCCAGCGGCTTCGGCTTCGGCATCCGCTGCAGCTTCGCCTCCTCGAGCGCCCAATACTCGATCCGGAACTTCTCCCGCTCGTCGATCGGCGCGTACGTCGACACCGCCTCGGCACCGCGCATCACGTTGATCGCGTTGACGTAGAACTCGCCGGCCACGCGCGCGGTCTGCTTGTCCTTGCCGAAGCTGAACATGCCGACGCCGGGCACCAGCACGATGGCCGGGTCCGCGCCGCGCATGGCCGGGCTGTCGGGCTCGGCGTACCGCTCGTAGTAGGCCGCATAGTCCGCGCGGTACTGCGCGTGCAGCTCCTTGAGCCGGGCGATCGACTCCTCGATCGACGCGGACGCCGGCAGGTCGAGGACGAGCGGCCGGACCTTTGTGCGGAGGAAGTGGTCGGGGCAGGACGTGCCGAGTTGGGCCAGCGGCTGCAGCTTCTCGCGGGACAGAAACTCGAGCACGACGTCGGAGTCGTTGAAGTGCCCGATCTGAGGTTTGTCGGTCGACGTCAGGCCGCGGACGACCGGCGCGAGCGCGGCGGCCTTGGCGCGACGTTCGTCGACCGGCAGGGCCTCGAAACCGTCGACGACCGCGCCGAACGGCTCCGCGACACCACGCTCGGCCAGGAACCGTTCCGCCGTGCGGATGATGTCCAGCGAGTTCGCCTCGCACTCCGCGGACGTGGCGCCCCACGCGGTGATGCCGTGCCCGCCGAGGATGCAGCCGATGGCCTGCGGGTTGTCACGTTTCACTGCGGCGATGTCGAGGCCGAGCTGGAAGCCGGGACGACGCCACGGCACCCAGACGACGCGGTCACCGAAGCACTCGGCGGTCAGCTTCTCGCCGTCTGCCGCCGTCGCCAGCGCGATCCCGGAGTCCGGGTGCAGGTGGTCGACATGAGGGGCGTCGACCAGCCCGTGCATCGCCGTGTCGATCGACGGTGCGGCGCCGCCCTTGCCGTGCAGGCAGTAGTCGAACGCGGCGACCATCTCGTCCTCACGGTCGACGCCCGGGTAGCTGTCGACGAGGGCGTTCAGCCGGTCGAGGCGCAGTACGGCCAGGCCCTTCTCGGTCAGCGTCCCGAGGTCACCGCCGGAGCCCTTCACCCACAGCAGCTCCACCGGCGTACGAGTCACCGGGTCGGTCGCCGTACCCTTCGCGGACGTGTTGCCGCCCGCATAATTGGTGTTGCGCGGATCGGCGCCCAACCGGTTGCTTCGCGCAACGAGATCGGCAGCGGTGTCGCTCACGTTCATGCTCCCCATCCGGCCTGCTGACCGCCGACGCGGTCCTTGGTGATCTGCTCGAAGTAGCCGCTGCGCTTGTACGCCGCGACCGGGTCCGGGTCCAGGCCCTGCGACTCGCGCAGCTCCGCGAGCAGCGGGCGGACGTCGGTGTTGTAGGCGTCCATCAGCGCCGCGTTCGCACCGAGGACGTCGCCGCTCTGCTGCGCCGCGCGGAGTGCGTCACGGTCGACCAGCAGCGCCTTCGCGGTGGCCTCCTGCACGTTCATCACCGAGCGGATGATCGCGGGAATCTTCTCCTCGATGTTGTGGCACTGGTCGAGCATGAACGCGATCCCGCGGTCCGGGTCGAGCGCGTCGCCGCGGACGATCTCGTTCATGATCCGGAACAGCTGGAACGGGTCCGCCGCGCCCACCATCAGGTCGTCGTCGGCGTAGAACCGGCTGTTGAAGTCGAACGCGCCGAGCTTCTTGGTGCGCAGCAGGAACGCCACGATGAACTCGATGTTCGTCCCCGGCGCGTGGTGCCCGGTGTCGATGCAGACCGTCGCCTTTGGCCCCAGTTCGATGCAGTGCGCGTACGACGTACCCCAGTCCGGCACGTCCGTGGTGTAGAAGGCCGGCTCGAACAGCTTGTACTCCAGCAGCATCCGCTGGTTCTCACCGAGCCGGTCGTAGACCTCCTTGAGCGCCGCCGCCAGCCGCTCCTGCCGGTCCTGGATGTCGTCCTGACCGGGGTAGTTGGTGCCGTCGGAGAACCACAGCTTCAGGTCGCGCGAGCCGGTCTGGTCCATGATGTCGACACACTCGAGCAGATGATCGGTCGCCTTCCGCCGGACGGCCGAGTCCGGGTTGGTGACGCTGCCGAGCTTGTAGTCGTCGTCCTGGAACACGTTGCTGTTGATCGCGCCGATCCGGACGCCCTGCTCCTTCGCGTACGCCGACAGCGCCGCGTAGTCGTCCACCTTGTCCCAGGGGATGTGCAGCGCGACGCTCGGCGCGACGCCGGTGTACTTGTGCACCATCGCGGCGTCGGCGATCTTCTCCTCCGGGGACCGCGGGACGCCCGGCTGGGTGAAGACCTTGAACCGGGTCCCCGAGTTGCCGAACGCCCACGAGGGCAGCTCGATCTCCTGGCGGCTCAGCGCGGCCTGCACGGCATCGGTCGTCATGGTCGGTCCCCTTCAGGATTGGAATCAGTCAGGTGGAAGATCTCGGGGAGCAGCTGGAAGGACTCGTCCGGCGGCCGGCCGTCGGTCCCGGTGAAGAACTCGGTCATCTGGGCCTGCCAGCGGGCGTTCACCTCGGTCGCCGCCATCGCCTGCTGCGCCGCGTCCAGGTCGTCGGACTCGACGTACCCGATCAGTAGGCCGTCGGCGCGCAGGAACAGCGAGTAGTTGTGCCAGCCGGAGTCCCGCAGCGCCGCCTGCATCTCGGGCCAGACGTCGCGGTGCCGCTCGACGTACTCGTCGAGCCGGTCGGGCCGGACCTGCAGGCAGAAGCAGTAACGATTCACGGCGGCACCTGTCTGTGGGCGGACGGGGACTGCGCTGTTCTGACGCTGTGGATGAAAGGTTTCAAGAGCGTTCCCCGACGCTAAGCGTGGTCGGGGGCGGGCGTCAAGGGTCTGCCCAGCATTACCGGCCGTCCCGGACGGATGACGCGGCGATCCGTGCGAGGAGCGGGTATTCTGCGGCAGCCAGGACATTTCGTAAGACGTTTCAAGTCAGCTGCGGCGTTTCGAGTGGTGCGGGTTCGAGTGATGCCGATTCGAGTGGTGCTGATTCGAGTGGTGCTGATTCGAGTGATGCAGTTCGAGTGATGCAGGGAGGTTTCGTGTCCGTGGACGATGAGGCCCTGCCCGAGCGCTCCCGTCGCCGGCGCCCGCCGAAACCTCACGCCGCCGGCGTGAAGGCGGTGGCCGCGGCCGCCGGCGTCTCACTGGGGACCGTCTCCAACGTGCTGAACCGGCCCGAGGTGGTCAGCCCGCTGACCCGCGCGAAGGTCGAGGCGGCGATGGCCTCGCTCGGCTTCGTTCGCAACGAATCGGCCCGGCAACTGCGCGCCGGGTCGTCGCGGATCCTGGCGTACCTGATGCTCGACGCCGGCAACCCGTTCTTCACCGACGTCGCGAAGGGCGTCGAGGAGGCGGCGCAAGCGGCCGGCCTGTCGGTGTTCCTCTGCAACAGCAGCGAGGACGTCGACCGCGAGGCGGCGTACCTCGACCTGCTCGAGCAGCAGCGCGTCCAGGGCATCCTGATCACCCCCATCGACCAGAACTCCGCCCGCCTGCGCAAGCTGCCGTCGCGCGGTACGCCGGTGGTCGTGGTCGACCGCGCGATCGACGACGCGGAGCACTGCTCGGTCGCCGTGAACGACGTGCTCGGCGGCGAACTCGCGATCTCCCATCTGCTCGAGCTCGGCCACGAGCGGATCGCCTACGTCGGCGGCCCGAACACGATCGGTCAGGTCATCGACCGTCGCGACGGCGCGCGGCGCGCACTGCAGACCGCCGGGAAACCGCTGACGAACCTGATCGAGCTGACCACCGGCGCACTCACCGTCGCCGAAGGTCGTGGTGCCGGTCAGCGCCTGGCGGGGCTGCCTGCGGATCGCCGGCCGACCGCTGCGTTCTGCGCGAACGATCTGCTGGCTTTGGGATTGCTGCAGCAGTGCGTGAGCCTGGGGCTACGCGTCCCGGAGGATCTCGCGATCGTCGGGTACGACGACATCGAGTTCGCCGAGGCAGCCGCCGTGCCGCTGACCTCGGTGCGCCAGCCCCGGCAGTTGCTCGGGCGGACGGCCGCGGAGTTGCTGCTGGACGAGTCGTCGAACCCGGATCACGAGCACCAGCGGGTGACCTTCACGCCGGAACTGGTGGTCCGCACGTCGACGCGCGGAACGCTCTGACGCTTCCTGCGCTTTGCGGTTCCTTGGCTTTACGCTTCCTTCGGGCCGTAGGCGGCGAGGAAGACGTCGACCGCACGGTCGGCTAGGCCGTCGAGTTCGCCCGGCTTCGGTCGCTGCCGGGTGCCCGCGAACATCGCGCGGTTCATCGGCTTGTACATGACCAGCCCGGCGAACTGGTACGCCACTAGGGTCGGATCGTCGAACTCGCGCAGCAGACCGCGCTCGCTCAGCCGCTGCAGCGCCTCCCCCAGCGCTTCGAGTGACTTCTCGAAACCGCTGGTGAACCACGCGCCGCAGACCTCCGGGAAGCGGTCCGCCTCCGCGATCACGAGCCGGCGGAGTTGCAGCACGCTGTCCGCGGTGAGGCTCTGGAGCAGGCGATGGGCCAGTGCGCGGAGCGCGTCGCGCGTGTCGGTGGCTTCCTCGAGCGTCTCGGCGTACGCCTGAAGCAGCCCGTCCATCAGCTGATCGCTGGTGCCGAGGACGATCTCGGCGAACAGGCGTTCCTTGTTCTCGAACTGCTTGTAGACGGTCTGTTTGGAGACGCCGGCCTTGGCCGCGACCTCGTCCATGCTCGCGCCGAGGTACCCGTGGGTGAGGAACACCTCGGTCGCGGCGGCCAGGATCGCGCGGCGTTTGCGGGGGGTGCGGCCTTCGATCTCCGGTGGTTCCATGACGAAATCATACTGGACAGTCCAGTTCTGCGGCGGGTACTGTACGGTCTAGTTCTTGATGAGAGGGATGACCATGAGCACCGTGACATCGGCCGACGGCACCACGATCGCCTTCGACGCGTACGGCGAAGGCGCAGCACTGATCGTGGTCGACGGCGCCACGGCGCACCGGGCCGTGAACCCGGTCAACGCCGAGCTCGGCGCACTGCTGAGCGACGACTTCCGGACGTACGCGTACGACCGGCGCGGGCGGGGCGAGAGCGGCGACACCGCGCCGTACGCGATCCAGCGGGAGATCGAGGACATCGCCGCGCTGATCGAGGACGCCGGCCGCCCGGCGATCATTTCCGCCTGGTCCTCCGGCTGCCTGCTGGCGCTCGACGCCGCCGGGGCCGGGCTGCCGATCGCCGGGCTGGTGCTGTTCGAGCCGCCGGTCATCGTGAGCGACGCATTCCACGTGCTGCCGTCGGACTACGTGGAGCAACTCGACGCGTTCATCGCCGAGGGACGCCGCGACAAGGCCGCCGAGCTGTTCATGACCGCAGCCGTCGGCCTGCCTCCCGAGGCGGTTGCCGGCATCAAGCAGAGCCCGATGTGGGCACCGGTCGAGGAGGTCGCACACACGATCGCGTACGACGGCCGCATCATGGGCACGACGATGTCCGGGAAGCCGCTGCCGACCGACCGATGGGCCGGCGTGACGGTCCCCGTGCTCGTGCTGCACGGCGACAAGACCTGGCCGATGCTGGCGGCCGGAGCCGAGGCCGTGGCGGCGCATCTGCCGACGGCGGCGCTGCGGGTGATTCCAGGTGCCGATCACAGCACCGAGGCGGCGACACTCGCGCCGATCCTGCGAGAGTGCTTGACCTGGAGCGCGCTCCAGGCGCTTTGATCCGGCGCATGACGAACCTTGCGCTGGGAGCGATGGAGTACGGAACGCGGATCGACGAGCAGACCTCGTTCCGGCTGCTGGACGCCTTTGTGGACGCCGGCGGTGAGTGGATCGACACGGCGAACTGCTATTCGTTCTGGCAGGACCCGAGCGGTCACGGCGGCCAGAGTGAAGAACTGCTCGGTCGATGGTTCGCCCGGCGGCCCGGTGTCCGTGACCGGGTCAAGCTGGCGACCAAGGTGGGCTGCGAACCGCTGTTCCCGGGCGGTTGGCCGGAGCACGTGGAAGGCCTCGGCACGAAGGCGATCGACGCGGGGATCGAGACCTCGCTACGCCGGCTCGGCGTCGACCACATCGACCTGTACTGGGCGCACCGTGACGACCGGTCCACCCCGCTGGAGGAGACCGTCGCCGCGTTCGGCAAGCACGCCGCCGCCGGCACCATCGGGCGGCTCGGCCTGTCGAACTACGCGCTGTGGCGAGTGGAGCGGATGCGCGGCCTGGCCGCCGAGCTCGGCGTGATGGCCCCGAGCGCGCTGCAGCTGCGGTACTCGTACCTGCAGCCGCGCCCGTTCGTCCGCGACAACGCCCACGACCACCGCTTCGGCTGGATCACCGACGAGGTCCTCGACTACGCCGATAACAACCCCGAGCAGCAGCTCTTCGCCTACAACCCGCTGCTGTCCGGCGCGTACGAGAACCGCGCCGACCGCACCATCCACCAGGCCTTCGACCACCCCGGTACGACGCGCCGCCTGGAGGTGCTGGCCGACCTCGCCACCACCCTCGGCACCACCCGCTCCGCCGTCGTCCTCGCCTGGCTCGCCGGCGGCACCCCCGCCGTCACCCCGATCGTCGGCATCAGCACCCCCGCCTACCTGGAAACCGCCCTCAAGGGCGCCCGCCTCGAACTCACCCCCACCCAAAGAACCCAACTCGACGAGGTGTGGTAAAGACCAGAATTCGCGGCCAGGCCTTCACGTTCCGTGACGAGTGGCGTAGGGTGCGGTGCTCAAACGGATGATCTCGGTGATTCGGACCTGTGGGGGGTCTGCCGGGGCGAGCCGTGGGGGATGAGACATGGCAGCGGAAAGCTGGCATCAGGCACGCCTGATTCCGACCTCGGGAATCAACGGCGCCGATGAGCAGGAGCGTCGGGCGACATCGGCCTTGCTGGCCGTGATGTCCTCGGTGCGGGAGTTCGGCCGGGTACTGACACAACCGTTGGGCGCACCCGCGGGACAGCTGGAAACCTACATAGAGGTGCCGTTCCACCTGGGTGAACGGCGCCTCTACCCGGACGGCTTGCTGCGCGCTCGCCGCGGCAAGAAGGAGTGGACGGCGCTGGTCGAGGTCAAGACCGGGGTCAACACGCTGGACGCCGAACAGCTCGAGGCCTACCTCGAGATCGCCCGCGAGCAGGGCTTCGACGCAGTGGTGACGATCTCCAACGAGATCCCGGCGATCGCCGGACTCCATCCGACAAAGGTCGACAAGCGCAAGCTCAAGCGAGTGGCGCTGCACCACTGGTCCTGGTCGATGGTCTTGGCCGAGGCCGTGCTGCAGAAGGAGCACCGCGGAGTCGCGGATCCCGACCAGGCGTGGATCCTCGGCGAATTGATCCGCTATCTGGAGCACCCGCGATCGGGTGCACTGCAGTTCGACGACATGGGGCCGTCGTGGGTGACGACCCGTGAAGCTGTCGCCGCCGGGACGCTTCGACCAGGCGACAAATGCGCGCCCGAGGTCGCCGCCAGATTCGATGCACTGCTCAGATACGTCAGCTTGCAACTGGGCCGGCAGCTCGGCGATGACGTCACCCCGGCCTTGTCCCGGAAGGAACTGGCCGACCCGGCGCAGCGCACCCAGGCGCTCGTCGAATCCATGAGCAGCCAGGGGACGTTGCAGGGCGCGATCAACATTCCGAACGCCGTCGGGCCGTTGACCGTCACCGCCGACCTCCGCGCCGGCGTCGTCACCTGCCATGTCGACCTCGCCGCGCCACGCGACGGTCGGGCCACCACCCGCGTGAACTGGCTTCTCCGCCAACTCAGAAATGCCCCGGACTCCACGAGGATCGAGGCATTCGTCATGCACGGTCGCGGCGCCGGAACAGCTGAGCTGCTCCGGGCTGTCCGCGACAACCCGGCGGCGCTGATCGAGGACCCGAAAAAGGAGCTGCGCTCGTTCCGCGTGGCTCTCGGGGCTCCACTCGGCAGCAAGCGGGGGCGTGGCCGCGGGTCGTTCATCGACTCCGTGGAGAACGCGATTGCCGGCTTCTACGGGGACGTCGTGCAGAACCTCCGAGCCTGGACGGCTGCACCGCCGCGGCTCCGGGAGCTGCCGGACCAGCCTGACGAACGGCCGTCCTTGACCTCGACGGCACTGTCCTCCCAGGACGGCATCGAGCCCGAGGCACAACCTGGAACCGAACAACTCGGAGAGCGGTTCCAGGCCGACGATACTCAGCCCGACTCGCATCAGCCCGACTCGCATCAGCCCGACTCGCCTCACCCCGCTGGGCCGCGGCCCGCCGGGGTGGTCGAACAGCGCCCGCCAAGCCTGGCCACGGGCTGGCCCGGCCCCACGGAGTCCTCAATCTGAGATCACCCCGAATCAGCGCTCCCGTTCGACCCGGGGTCGGTGAGATGGTTTGAGGGTGAACAGGGATGGGTTCTGGGGTCTGATCGAGGATGCGCGTGCCTCGGTGGACGACACCGTGGCTGATCCGGACGCGGTTGCGGACGCGCTGACCAAGGTGCTGGGTACGTCGGAGGCCGACGAGATCGTGGAGTTCGGGACCGAGCTCGCACGCTTGCAGGTCGAGTCGTACCGGTGGGACCTGTGGGCAGCCGCGTACCTGATCAACTCCGGCGCTTCGGAGGACGGGTTCGACTCGTTCCGGGGCTGGCTGCTCGCCCAGGGACGCGAGGTGTGGGAGGCCGCGCTGGCCGACCCGGACTCGCTCGCGGACGTCGTGGACGAGGACCGGCCGGAAGGGTTCGAGGGCTTCGACGGCGAAGGCATGCTGCACGTCGCCAGTCACGCGTACAAGAACCTGACCGGCGACGAGGCGGCGTACTGGAAGGCCGTGGACGCCGAGGCGCCGGACACCCCCGACGTTCCGGCCGGCCCGGAGATCGACTTCGACGACGAGGACGATCTGCAAACGCACTTGCCGCGACTCGCTGCACTGTATCTCGACGCCTGACACTGCCCCGGTCGCCGCCGTTGCGCATGGCAACTATGCGCGTAGCTTCCTTGTTGCTAAGGGTTTGCGCGCGGTCGATGCCTGCTCTGGAATGTCTGCGCGCCGACGAACAAGCCTGTTGATCCCCGTATCGTCTCGCGATGAACCAGTGGCTGCCCGATGCGCCCCCGTACGACGACCCGTCGCTGCGCGGGCTCCTGGGCAGCTCGTCGTCCAGGTGCTGGCCTTGGGCGTCATCACCGGCAAGCCCTGCAAGCCGACCGCCCAGGGCAGGAACGAACGCTTTCACCAGCCCCTGCTCCGCTACCTCGACAAACAACCACTCGCCCAGACCCTCGACCAACTGCGGGCCCAGGTCGACGCCTTCGACCACCTCTACAACACCCAGCGCCCCCAAGCACCCCAGGCCGCGTCACACCGCTTATGCCTGGCAAGCCACCGCGAAGGCCGAGGCGCCCCGCCCCGCCGATGACTTGATCCGCCGACCCGCTAGCCGGCCCCGCCCCGCACCGGCACTGGCACTGGCAGCGCGGCCAGCACATCTCGCCCGGGCACCCGCTCCCGGCAGACCTGCTCGATGACACAGTCGTGACGGCGCTGCCCGACAACGGCGCCCGTTACCTGGACGAGGTCCAGTACATGGTCGACGGACGCCGAGGCTTCCAACAGGTCCTCGTCATCACGAACGGCGACACAATCACCGGCACCGACCTGCACGGCGCGACCCTCATCGAGCACACCCTTGAGCCGACATCGCCTACGTCGGCAACGGCCGCCCCCGCGGCCCACGCCAAGACCTCTGAACTGTCACCGATGTCCTGACACACCAACTGTCACCCATGTCCTGAGACATCACACGTGTGGCTGCCGCCTGTGGCTGCCGCCGGGGTTTGTCTCGATCGAACATACGTTCTAATATGAATGCATGACAGTAGTGGCGCACTCTCGAGCCCCGGGCAGGCAGCAGCCCGCCGGGGACAGCGCCATGCCCTGTACCGTCCCGAGCCGCACCGCGGCGGACTGGAACGTCC